>JBJEJT010000156.1:0-3510 GCA_051878255.1 Candidatus Cryptobacteroides sp.
CCACCGGACTTACCGGACAGTGGCGGGATGCAGCCGATGCCCACATACGTATTCCTATGCTGGGCAGAATGGACTCGCTGAACGTGTCCGTGAGTGCTGCCGTGCTCTTGTATGAGGCTGTGCGTCAGAGAAATGAACAATGATTATGCAGAGATTCGGACTGTTGGGATATCCCATCGCACATTCGCTCAGCCCGGCTCTTTTCGAAGCCGGCTATGACGGGCGCTATGCCTACGACCTGGTGGAGCAGGAGGATTTCGACATCGCCTGGCGCACTTTCCTCAGACGCTATCAGGCAGTCAATGTGACCGCGCCTTTCAAGGAAATGGCTTTCGGGAAGGCAAAGCTACGCAGTCGTGAATGTGAACTCATAGGGGCAGCGAACATACTCGTCCAGACCCCCAAGGGGGTAAGTGCGTGGAATTCGGACTGTACCGGGGTCGCTGCCCTGCTCAGGAAGGCTTTCGGAGGGGAACGTTTCCTGGAGGGGCTGCGCACTCTGGTGGTCGGGGCTGGAGGTGCCGGAAAGGCAGCCGCCGTGGCTGCCCTCTCTTGCGGAATGACTGTTTCAATGATAAACCGCAGTCTGCAAAGGGCTCTGGAGTTTTCCCACCGTCTGGCACAATCCTCACGGATTCTGACAGTCCTGCCGGCTGACCAGCTCTTCAAGGCGTTTGCACAGTCCGATGTGGTCATCTACACCGCATCCGCGCCCCTGTGGACCGGACTGCCCCCGACGCCGTTTGCGGATGGACCGGAAATACTTGTCGAAGCCAATTACCGCAACCCATCCTTTTCTGCCGAAGTGCTTTCCCGCATCTGTCCCCGGACCCGGCTCATCCCTGGCGAAGAATGGCTGTTGATGCAGGCTGTTACGGGATATTCGCTTATGACAGGACGCAACCCTGACTCCGCTGCAATGGCGGCAGTCCTTAAATGAACAACTCTATGAGTCTGAACAAAGTGATGCTGATCGGCAATGTCGGAGCCGACCCTGAAATCCGATATCTGGAGGGTGCCACCGCGCAGGACAGCGTGAAAGTGGCTTCGTTGAGAATCGCCACCACGGAGCGTTACCGTGACCGAGACGGCAACTACCAGGAGCATACGGAATGGCACAGTGTGACGGCGTGGCGGGGCAATGCCGAAATCATAGACAAATATGTCCGTAAGGGAACCCAACTGTATGTGGAGGGGAAGATACGCAGCCGCAGTTGGACAGACAAGGACAATAACGTCCGCAACAGCATCGAGATTCTTGCCGACAACATACAGCTTCTCGGCAAGAGACCCGATTGACAACGGCGTTTCCACTTCATTCACAATCAATGAAATTTTACTAAATTTGCGGCTGTTTTGCCAGACGATATGGCAGTTCGCAATACAATGAATCCGAACAATATGAAAACACTTTTGAGAGACAGAAAAGCCACGAGATGGATGGTCCTGCTTGTGGTATCACTTGTTATGTTTGCGGCTTATGTGGCTTCAGACAACATCTTTGCCGTTGAAACCGCCCTCAACACCCCTGTCGAGGAAGGTGGAGCCTATGGTTTGCTTTCCAGTGAATACAGTTCTCTGTCAGGGTCATACTCCATATTCAACGTATATTTCCTGATGCTCATCTTCGGCGGGATAATCCTGGACCGGACGGGTATCCGCTTTACCGGCATAGCCTCCACGGCGCTTATGGTCGTCGGGATAGGGCTTATGACCTGGTCTTTCTTCGACTTGAGGGAGATGGTGGCATCCGGCGCCGAAATGCCGATTGTGAATTTCTTTGGAGATGACTTGCGGCGTCCAGTCCTGTACGCGGTGATTGGAATGGGCATCTTCGGGGTAGGTGCTGAGATTGCCGGAATCACCGTGACCAAGATAATCGCCAAATGGTTCGTCGGTTATGAGATGGCATTGGCAATGGGATTGCAGCTTTCCCTGGCACGCCTTGGCACAGGTCTGGCTTACGGAGCCACCCCGGCGATTGTGCAGATGGCAGGCGGGAATGTGGGGGTTGCAGTCCTTGTAGGACTTTTCCTGCTTGTGGCTGCCTTCGTCCTCTATCTTGTCTATTGCATTTATGACAAGAAACTCGACAGGCAGATTGCGGCGACTGGTGCCTCTGCCGGCGAGGAAATGGATGAGGAGAAATTCAATGTCAAGGATGTCATTTCGGTGATCAAGAATCCGGCTTTCTGGTTGATTGCGCTTCTTTGCACGATTTTTTATGCCGCGGTCAATCCGTTCCTCAAGTTTTCGACGGGGATGATGGTCAGCAAATTCGGCATCAGTGAGACACTTGCAGGTTTGTTCCCATCCATCCTGCCTATGGGATGTATAGTGTTGAGCCCCCTGTTCGGAAGAATCTTTGACAAAAAAGGTCACGGGGCAGACCTTATGATACTCGGGGCTGCGCTCATCGCATTGGTACACCTTTGCTTCGCACTGCTCCCGAGGAACGCAAGCCCTGTTTATCCGATAATACTTATGGTGCTTCTGGGAGTGGGATTCTCGCTTCTGCCATCTGCAATGTGGCCGTCCATAGCCAAGATTATCCCTGCCCGCCAGCTTGGAACCGCGATGGCGCTGACTTTTTATATCCAGAACATCGGCTTTATTCTTGCACCGAAGGCAATTACGGCGATACAGGTTTCTACAGGAAGTTATTTCTGGTTCTCGATGTTCTTCACGCTTCTCGGGATAGTGGCCGTGCTGCTTTCTCTGGGAATCAAAGTGCTTGACAGGAAGAAAAGTTACGGACTGCAATTGCCTAATATCGAGAAATAGTCTTGGCTATATTGGAATCCATAAATTCTCCAGCTGATTTGAAACGGCTGGATGTCAGACAGTTGGAGGAACTGTGTGCGGAACTTCGCAGTTATATGATAGACTGCTGCTCCGTGAATCCGGGACATCTGGGTTCAAGTCTCGGTGCAGTGGAACTCATAGTCGGGCTGCACAAGGTTTACAATGCTCCCGGGGACAAAATCGTCTTCGACGTGGGGCACCAGGCTTATGCCCATAAAATTCTCACGGGACGGAGGGAAGCGTTCAGGAAGAACCGTAAGAAAGACGGTATCAGCGGCTTTCCGCGCAGGGAGGAATCCCCTTACGATGCTTTCGGGGTGGGGCATTCTTCCACATCCATTTCCTCTGCCCTCGGTCTGGCAACCGCCGCACGTCTCAAGGGGGTGCAGGAAAAGGTTGTCGCCGTGATAGGGGACGGTGCCCTGACGGGAGGTCTGGCATACGAGGGACTTAACAATGCCGGGGCGAGCAAAGCTGATTTGCTGGTGGTGCTCAACGACAACAATTTCTCCATAGACCGAAACCTCGGAGCCGTCCACGAGCATCTGCTCCGCCTTACCACAAATGCGACCTACAACAAAATCAAGACCCGCATCTGGAACGGAATAGGGGAGAACGGTTTGAGGAATACCATCAAATCCTGGACGGCGAATGCCAAGCACTCCATAATCAAGCGTTCCGGGGGTGATATTTTCGAAGCCCTCG
>JBJEJT010000157.1:0-3507 GCA_051878255.1 Candidatus Cryptobacteroides sp.
GGGGGCGGCTTTCCGTCTGCCCTGGCTGACCCTGCTGACAGCCTTGCTGCTGGTCGGGGTGGGAGTTTACCTTTTCCTCCAACTCAACATCCAGATGATGCCGAAAGCGGACAGGGATTGCTTTGCCGTGGAGATACACCTGAAAGACGGGACCCCGCTTTCAAGGACATCCGAGGTGGCTGACTCCCTCGCCTCCGTCCTGTGTGCCGACCCGAGGGTGGAAAGTGCCACCTGCTTCGTAGGGATGTCCTCGCCCCGTTTCCACGCCACCTATTCCCCTCAGATGCCCAAGGACAGCTATGCCCAGCTCATAGTGAACACCCTCTCTGCCCGGCAGACGGCTGAACTGCTCTCGGAATATCCCGTGGAATGGGAAAACGCCTTTCCAGATGCCTTCCTCCGTTTCAAGCAGATGGACTACCAGGCAGTGAGGAATCCTGTGGAGGTCTTTCTCTACGGGGATGACTACGACGTTCTGGAAAGCAAGGCGGAGGAACTCAAGGCTTTTATGGCTGAATCCCCGGAGATGATATGGATCCATTCCGATTATGACGAATCCGTGCCCCAGATCCAGGTGGAACTCATCCCCGAGGAAGCGGACCGTCTCGGCATCACCCGGACCTCCCTGTCCCTGTACCTGAACGGGGTTTTCAGCGGGCACAAACTGTCCGGCATCTGGGAGGGGGACACGGAAGTGCCTGTGACGATGTACACTGCGGAGGCTGAATCTTTCGACTATGAACATCTGCGCGATTTGCCTGTGCCCACTGCCTATCCGGGAGTGAACGTGCCTTTGAAACAGGTGGCTCGCATC
This sequence comes from Candidatus Cryptobacteroides sp., assembly GCA_051878255.1. Classification (GTDB taxonomy): domain Bacteria; phylum Bacteroidota; class Bacteroidia; order Bacteroidales; family UBA932; genus Cryptobacteroides. The sequence continues at coordinate 815 of JBJEJT010000157.1, forward strand.
GGGGCATCCTGGCATCACAGCAGCCTCGGGCACAGGAACGGCAGGCGCACCATAACCGTGAGCTGTGACCTCCGTGGCGATGCCCCTCAGGCAGTAGCCCAGCAGAAAATCTCCGAGTGGGTGGAAGCCAACATCCCGGCTGACAGCGGCATAACGGTGGGGTATGGAGGTCTGGAGGAAGTGAATGCCCAGCTCGTTCCGGAGGTGGTGCTTTCTATCCTGGCTGCACTTGCAGTGATGTTTGCAGTGCTGCTGTACCACTATGGCAAGGTGTCCCTTTCGGCACTCACCCTCGCAAGTTGCCTGCTCTGTCTGTTCGGGGCATTCCTCGGGCTCTATATTTTCGGGATGGATGTGTCCATAACCGGGGTGATAGGACTTGTATCCCTGATAGGCATAGTCGTAAGGAATGCCATAATAATGTTTGAATATGCGGATGAACTGCGTGAAACACAGAATATGAGTGGGCGGGATGCCGCATTCGAGTCGGGGCTGAGACGTATGAAGCCTGTGTTCCTGACCTCTGCCACGACTGCCCTCGGAGTGGTGCCTATGATAACGGCAGGCACTTCCCTGTGGATGCCTATGGGTGTGGTGATCTGTTTCGGAACCCTCTTTACCCTGCCTCTGATCGTTACTGTTTTACCTGTGGCTTATTGGAAATTGTATGCGAAAAATTAAAGCTCTTATCATATTGGTCCCGGCATTGGCACTGCCTCTGTCAGCCCAGACTTATTCCCTGCAGGACTGCATCACTATGGCAAAATCCTCGAATGCAGTGATGGAGTCTGCCCGGTTGGAAGTCAGAAAGGCGGAGGAAGTACGTTCTCAAGCCTTTGCCAAGTATTTCCCATCGATACAGGCAGGTGCCGCCGGAGGCCATTTTCTGAATCCGATAGTCAGTTTCTCGACTTCGGACATAGGCAATACTGCCGCAAGGGACAGGCTGAACCTCCTGTACAATGAGTATGGTGCGGCACTCGGACTGGATGACGAAATCTCACTGTTCCAATACGGTGTGGGGGCATCGGTGTCTGCCGTGCAGCCTATATGTGCCGGAGGTCAGATTGTGAATGCCAATGCCCTTGCCAAGACTGCGGTCCAGGCTGCGAACAAGCAGGCTGAAGTGACTGAAAGGGAACTCGAGTTGAAAGTGGAGGAGAATTTCTATCTCGTGATAAGCCTTGAGGAAAAGCGCAGGGCTTTGGAGTCGGCTATGAACACTCTGGACACCCTGAAGAAGAATGTCCTCATCGCAAAGGAAGCCGGGGTGGCTATGCCCAACGATATGATAAGGGTGGAACTCAAGCAGAATGAACTGTTCTCCCAGCAGGTTCAGTTGGAAAATGCCCTCGTCCTCTCCCGGAAGTCCCTCTGCCAGATTGTCGGGATAGAATGGTCCGAGGACATAGTATTCGAGACCGAACTCGACTACGCTGACACTATGGACGGGGAATGTGCGCGACTGGCAGAACTGGATTTGCTGGACCTGAACATCAAGGCTGCGGGGCTGAGGAAGAAAATGGAGGTCGGAAAGGCTCTGCCCCAGATAGGGATAGGCATAACTGCGAGCTACAACGATTTTTTCCGCAGGGACAGTTTCAATGCCGGGTTGTTCGTTACCGTGAGGATTCCCATATCGGACTGGTGGTCTGCCTCGCACCGGATAAAGGAGTGCAAGTATTCGGTCCGTCAGGCGGAACTCCAGCGGAGAGATGCGGAGGAACTGATGGAACTTCGCCATTCCCAGACCAAGGGGAAGATTGAAGAGTGTGTCCAGGTGATGAGGCAGAACGAGACGGCAGTCTCGCTTGCGAGGGAGAATTTCCGCATTGCCACTCTCGGCTATGAAGCCGGCACGGTGTCCATTTCGGATTTACTCGAATCCCAAGCCCTTATGTATCAGGCTGAATCGGACTACACTGATTCCAAAATCAAGTGTCTCATTTATCGCAGCCGCTATTCGAGGGGGCTTTGACGGAGTTCCGGTTCATCGTTCCGGTTCATCGTTCCGGGACAAGTTCATCCGGGACGGGAACCCCGTAAACCGAGGCACGGAGGAAGTCTCGGAAAGCGTCGATGTCAGTAAAACTGTCCTGGCTCTCTACGCTTATGGTTTCGCCGATTATCACCCTGTGCACTCCCTTGTTCTTGTTGAACACTTCGCTTGGAAGACGGAGCAGCCTCACTTTCCAGTCAATCAGCCCAAGCAGGTAGTAGAACATTGAATTGCGGTCGGCGAAGCGTACCGGGACTATGGGCACCCTCGCTTTCTTGATCAGGCGCACAAGGCTGTCCTGCCACTGCCGGTCGGAGATGTCCCTGGTCTTGGGATGCAGGTCCGAAACGGCTCCGGAGGGGAAGAATCCCATAGGATGCCCCTGCTGCAGATGCCGGAGCGTCTCCCTCACCCCGTCCAGGTTTGCCTTGCTCGGGGCTTTCTTCTCTGTGGTCGTCGGGTTCACGGTCACGAGGGCGGGTTTCAGCGGTTCTATGCGTCCGAGCAACTGATTCACCATTACCTTGAAGTCAGGTCTTTTCTTGAGCATTATGTCCAGCAGAAGTATGCCGTCCATAGCCCCGTAGGGATGGTTGCTTATGGTGATGAAAGCCCCCTCCGGTAGTTCATCCAGCCTCCGGGCGTTTCCAATCATACAATGGCACCCGATCTCCCGGACCAACTTGTCCGAGGC
>JBJEJT010000158.1:0-3492 GCA_051878255.1 Candidatus Cryptobacteroides sp.
ATGATGTCCCTCGAATCTATCCACTTGGTAGCCAGACCTATGGATGCGAGTTTCGCCGTTATGATCTTGGTGGACCAGAGTTCTCCGAAACTTGCGATTGCATCCAGGCTGGCAGGGGAGAGTTCCCTGAGCAGGAATACGCCCTGGCAGATGCCCCTGAGTGAGTCGAAATGGGAGTCGCAGACCTCGATGAGTTCAGCCTGCTTCTCAATCGGGAGAAGTTCCAGGATGATCCTGTGGTGCCTTTCCTGCAGCGAGTCTATCAATCCGGCATAGTCAGGATTGCCCTCACACGCAATGTTTCCGATTTCTATCAGTTGGTCGGTGCATTTGCTGATGGCTGAGCACACGAGTATGGTTCTGTCCTTTTCCGCAGCTTTGCTGACTATCTCCACGACCTGGGAGATGCTTTGTGCATCGGCAACCGAAGTGCCTCCGAATTTGAGTACCTGCATATTATAACCTGTCCAAAATTGGTTTGAGTATCTTTTCTAACTGTCCGTATTCCAATAGGAAACCGTCGTGTCCGAAGTTGGAGCTGATCTCAAGATAGGATGCTCCCCGGATGTTCGAGGCGAGGAACTTCTGCTCTGCAGGAGGGAAGAGACGGTCACTGTCTATCCCGACTGCCGTCACTGCCGCCCTTATCCTGCCGAGAGCCTGCTCCACCGAGCCTCTGCCCCTGCCGACATTGTGGCTGTCCACCGCGTTGCAGAGGTACAGGTAGGAATAGGCGTCGAAACGGTCTGCGAGTTTCTTCCCCTGGTATCTCTGGTAGGATGCAGCCCTGTCCGCGAACATACAGTCGGGGTCCGCCTCCGCCTGGGTGCTGTTGTAACCCTCGTAACTCCTGTAGGATATGAGGGCTATGCTCCGGGCGCATCTCAGACCTGCCTCACCGCCTTTCAGGCTCCCACATTCCCGGAAACTCGGGTCTGCATCGAGTGCCATCCTCATCGATTCGTTGAATGCCGTGAGCCAGGGCGTCACTCTTGCGGAGGTTGCCATAAACACGGCGTTAGCAATGGCATCCGGATACATTACGGACCATTCAATCGCCTGGAATCCCCCTATCGAGGACCCGATTATGACATCGATCTTCCCTATGCCCAGATGCCTGCGCACAAGTTCGTTGGCATTGACTATATCCCTCACCGTGACTGCCGGGAAATCGAGATAATACGGCTTCCCGGTCTCCGGATTGACGCTGGCGGGACCGGACGAGCCATAAGGGGAGGCAATCATATTGGCACAGACGATGAAATATCCCGACGGGTCGAGAAGCCGTCCATCCCCCACCATCTGGGGCCACCAGTCGCAGGGGTCGGAATTGGCAGTGAGAGCGTGGCATATCCACACCACTTTGCGCCTGTCTCCGACTTTCCAGGCTTCATCGGAACGGTGGTACACGACTTTCAGAGCGTCAAGTCTGCCTCCCGCTTCGAATTCAAAGGATTCCTCCGATATATATTCTTCTCTGACCATTTTTCCTTTTGCAGCTGCAAATATCGCAATTTTCCGGAATTATTCAGCAGTTCCTTTGGCACTTACGTATTCGCCGAGGATCCTGAGGTCTTCCATCAGGGGTCTGACGGCTGCGAGCGCCTGCCTGTACCTCTGCCTGTCGTCGAATTTTATGTCCACATAGAAGAAATACTGCCATTCTCTGCCGGGTATGGGCAGGGACTGGATCCTCGTGAGGTTCATCCCGTAGAAAGAGAGTATCGTCAGCACGTGGGCGAGGGAGCCGGCGGTGTGGGGGAGGGTGAAGCAGATGCTGGACTTGTCAATGCGGGTTTCGGCAGGGGTGTAATTCTCGTCGAGTATGAGAAAACGGGTGAAGTTCTGTTTGCAGGTCTCGATGCCAGGGGCTATGATCTGCAGTCCGTAGAGTTCCGCCGCAAGTTCCGATGCCACCGCACCCACGCCCCAGAGTTCCTTTTTCGCCACCTCGGCTGCACTTTTTGCCGTGTCCTCGGATTCCACGAGCCTTATCCGGGAATGTTCACGGAAAAATTCCCTGGTCTGGTTGATTGCCATATAATGGGTCCTTACCTCCCTGATGTCGGAAATGGATTGTCCGGGAAGCGCCATAAGGTTCTGCTTGATCCTGAGGAAAATCTCCCCCTTTATGTTGTGCTGGTATTTGCGCAGGAGTTCGAAATTCGGGAGCAATCCTCCGGAGACTGTGTTCTCGATTGCCATTATGGCAGCATCAGCCAGCCCCGCATCCATTGACCTGTACAAGTCCTCGAAACTGTCACATTCAATTATTTCAATATCAGTCAAGTCTTTATAGAATAGTCTGGCAGCCTGTTCGTGGAAACAGCCTTTGACACCCTGGATGGCAATTCTTTTTGGCATTTTCTTCGTATATATTAGTGCGCTGACCGCTAAAGGTCGGCAAACTTAATCAAAATTTCAGAAAATTTGTACATTTGCACCGCGTTTTTGTGAAATTATATGTTTTTGACCGATATATCGATTGTTGCAAGGCTGATTCGGAAAATAGGAAGACTTGTGGCTGACTGCCATCTTGTCATAGTCATTGCCCTCGTGCTGTGTCTTTCCTCTTGCGGAACAGTGGCGAAATATGCACCACTTCCCGGATATGCCGAGCCTGAGATTGCTTATGAACCCCACGGAATACTCGAATCCGTGGTCCTCCCGACGAGTGTGCCGGGTCCGTCCGAGCGCCGTATGTTCGTCTATCTCCCCAAATCCTATTACGAAAACCCGGAAAAGAGGTATCCGGTGCTGTATCTGCTCCACGGGGCAAGCGGGACCGAACTCTCCTGGATAAAGCAGGGGAACATACTCCAGAACATCGACTGGCTGACTGAAGACGGGGATTTGGAGGAGACCATCCTGGTGCTTCCCAACACCAACCAGTACAATGACGACAGGGATTACGGGCACGGACGCAGGAAGAATATGCTCGAGGGCTTCGGCGATTTGGACGGGGTGGTGGAGACCGGTTTCGTGCAGGATGTGGTGATGCCCGTGGACAGTCTCTACCGGACCATAGCGGAGAAGAACTCCAGGGCGCTGGCAGGTCTGTCATTCGGTGCCCTGCAGACCATCCACATCTCTGCCAACCATCCTGATATGTTCGGCTATCTCGGTATGTTCTCGCCTGTGGCTGAGTCATTCGTGAAAATCAGTCCCTATGCGAAGTTCTATGCGAGGCTCAAAAAGAAACTTGTGGCACAGTTTGCCGACCCTCCGAAGCTCTATTGGCTTATGACCGGCAACATCGACATCTTCTTCCCGAGGCTGGAGTGCTATATGAGTTATCTCAACCGCAAGGGCTATGTGTATGAGGCATACATCACCAACGGCGGACACAATTGGCACAATTGGGAACTTTTCAGCATTATGTTCCTCCGTTCCCTGTGGCAATAGCAGGATTCCCGGAGTGGACAGATAAATCATAAAATTGCATTAGTGTCCGGTAAAAAATCATAAAAGTTCTTTGAAAATATTGAGAGT
>JBJEJT010000159.1:0-3486 GCA_051878255.1 Candidatus Cryptobacteroides sp.
CGCTGGCGGAGATGTTGTAGTTCTGGATTATGCCGGTGCGGGTGGTCTGGTCGAACCAGTCGGTGTCGGCGGATGGAGTGGTGCCGTCCGCATCGAGGTAACGCTTCATTGAAATCCCGTTCAGCACCGGAATCCCGTTGGCGTCGTAGCCCCAGTCATAGCGGTAGCCCAGGGCGTTGGTGTTCGGGTCCTGCCCCTCATTGACATACGCCTGCCACATTGCCTGGCCATATTGGGAGGCATTGAGCACTTCCATTTTGCGGGCATACATCGAGGCTGCCACGGATGCGTCGAAATCGACTTTCAGACGACCGTCCTTGCCTTTCTTCGTGGTGACTATGATGACACCGTTGGCAGCCCTGGAACCATAAATGGAGGCTGATGAGGCATCCTTGAGGATTTGGATTGACTCTATGTCGTTGCCGTTGAGTTCGTGCATTCCGCCCTTGGTCGGCACTCCGTCGATGATGAAGAGAGGGTCGTTGTTGTTCAGGGTCCCTATGCCTCGGATGCGTATGGTCGCGCTTCCACTCGGACTTCCGTCCGCAGTCACGTTCATTCCCGGCACCCTTCCCTGGAGGGCTTTCACGGGGTTGTTCTCGTTCTGCTTTGCAAGTTCGTCCATATCCACTACGGAGATGGAACCTGTGAGGTCGGACTTGCGCTGCACGGTGTAGCCGGTTACGACCACCTCGTTCAAGAGTTCGGAGTCGATTGGAAGAATTATGGTTTCTGCTTCGGAGGCTGGGATGGTAAGGGTCTTGTAACCTACGGATGAAACGGTGAGGGAGGCTCCGCTTTCCACGCTGATGGAAAAGACTCCGTCTATGTCCGTGATCGTACCGTTGCCCTGGACTCCTTCCTCGAAGACAGCTGCGCCGATTACCGGTCCAGTGCCATCGGAAGAAAGCACCGTTCCCGTAACTGTCGTCGGTTGGGCTGATGCCGCCAATGTTCCGAAAAGGAGAAGGACGGCGGCTGAGAATAATCCGGTTGTCAGTTTCATTGCTATTATAAAATTTTTGACAGCACAAAAGTAACAACGCTTTATATGTCAGGATGCAAGATATGTTTCATACACGGAAACTGCCGTTACAATGAAACATTTTTACAAATTATTGCAACATTCTTCCCGCACGTCACACCAGCCCCTGCCAGCACCCCTTGAGATTTCCCACACTTCACATCACACCAGCCCCTGCCGGAACTCATTGAAATTTCCCACACCCACGTCATACCCGGCTTGACCGGGTATCTCTAACACCTCCGGATTGCCGGTCAAGCCGGCAATGAAGATAGCCCTATTTCTGGCGCCCTGCCTTCGGTGATTCCCCGAAATACTCCTTATAGCACTTGGCAAAATAGGACGGCGAAGTGAACCCCACCGAATATGCCACCTCCGAAACAGTGTTCTCAGTCGATGAGAGCAGGTCAGAGGCAGTCTTGAGCCGGATGATGCGTATGTATTCGTTTGGAGAATAGCCCGTGAGAGCCTTGGTCTTGCGGTAGAGCTGAACCCTTGAAAGGCATAGCTGCTCTCCAAGCATCTCAACGGAAAGCGTAGAATCCTCTATGTGTTCCATAACCGCTTCCCGGAGTTTGGCAAGGAAACCCTTGTCCGGCTCGGAAAGCCGGTCTGCCCCGCTTTGGCAGGCATCCCCGTAAAGCCCGCGCAGACGAGCCCTGTTCTGCAGCAGGTTGCGCAGCCGGGACAACAGGAGTTCAGAACCGAAAGGTTTGGATATGTAGGAATCCGCCCCGCAGTTGTAGCCCTCGATTTTCTGGTCCTCGGCAGCATAGGCAGTAAGCATCATCACCGGTATGTGCGAAGTCCTCATCTCCGACTTGAGCCTGCGGCAGAATTCCATTCCGTCCATTACCGGCATCATCACGTCGCACACCACCGCATCCGGCATATTCTTCTGTGCGAGTTTGAGCCCCTGCTCCCCGTCGGCAGCCTCCAGCACTTCATAAAACCTCCCGAGAATGGAGGACACATACTGCCGCACATCGGCATTGTCGTCGATGACGAGGACCAGAGCCTGTTTGCTTTCGGAATTATTCTTAGGCAGGGAGAGACCGATGGCATCCTCGCCCCTGACCGTGGTGGCTTCCAACTTGGCACCGTTCTGCATCACCTGCATCTTTGCACTGTCCGCATTCCCGACCGCAGGGGTTTCGGGCTGTGTGCAAGGCAGCCACACATCGAAGCGTATGCCGCCTCCCTCCGAACTGCTGACCTTGATCTCCCCGCCGTGCATATCCACGAAAGCCTTTACCAGAGCCAAGCCTATGCCCGAACCCGAATAGGAAACCGAATGTGCCTGATAGAAGTTCTCGAAAATATGCTCTATCTTGTCCGGGGCTATGCCCACTCCGTTGTCAGACACCACGAGATGGAACCTCCCGTCCCCGAAGCCGACCTCCACCTTTACCATTCCCCTCTCCGGCGTGAATTCGAGTGCATTGGACAGCAGGTTGTAGGTTATCCTCTCCACTTTCTCCATATCCGCGACAATGGTCTTTCCGGCGATTTCCGGCTCTGCCTCGAACACGAGGTTGATGTGCTTTTTCCAGGACACAACCGAGAATGCGTCAGTCCAGTCCCTCGCGGCAGCCACGAGGTCGAACTCCGAAAGGTGCAGGTCCAATTTCCCACATTCGTATTTGCGGAAGTCCAGAATCTGGTTCACAAGCCTGCGCAAAAGGGTCACGTTCTTGCCCACGAGGTCCAGCATATATCTCTCGTTCTCAGACAGGTTGGAGGATTTCTTGAGCTGGTTCACAGGGTCGGCGATCAGGGTCAGCGGAGTGCGGAAATCGTGGGACACATTTGTGAAGAATGCGAGTTTTTCCTCCCTCTGGCGCTCCACCTGACGCTTCTGTTCCTCCAACTGGGCGTTCAACTGCCTCATACGGTGGATGAACCAGAAAGAGGCTCCGAGCAGCAACACTACGAGGATGAAGAGAATCAGCACCACGATCAGCACCTTGCGCTGGGTGTCGAAGCGGAGCATCGTGGAATCCATCAAGTTGTCCAGCGTGCGGATTTTTTCGTCCATATTCTGGATGGAACGGTACTGCATCGTCAGCACTCTCGCATTCGATGCGGTGACGATGACCGTCGGGAGAACGTTGTTGAGCAGATATGGCGTGCCGCCAAGTATGGACACGACCACCTGTGCCACCTTTTCCCCTCCGGTCGGATACATCATCGAAGCCTCGAGTATCCCATTTTCCACCATATCCACTCCGAGACCGTCCCCGACGATGGCATCCACGCCTATGTATTTGGAATCCCGGCACAGGCCGAGGCTCTCCGCAGCCATTCTCGCCCCTGCCGCCATCTTGTCATTGTGGGCGAATATGATGTCCGGACGGCCTCCGTCCTGCAGGTATTTGCGGAAAGCGGTATCAGCCCCGCCACAGGTCCAGTCAGCCTCTATGACATCGAGTTTCGGCCCGGCTTCCTCCATAGCCTTGGCG
>JBJEJT010000160.1:0-3442 GCA_051878255.1 Candidatus Cryptobacteroides sp.
TCGTGGGGCTTGCGGATGCCGCGGTCAAGGAAAGCCTGCTGAGGACCATAACGGCCCTCACCTCGCTGGGCTTCCGGGTGCCGGGAAAGAAAATCGTCATCAACCTGGCTCCGGCGGACATCAGGAAAAACGGCAGCGGCTACGATGTCCCCATCGCCGTCGGAATCCTTGCAGCCTCGGGACAGATGGAAGCCGGGAATCTGGACGACTATATCATTATGGGCGAACTTGGGCTGGACGGGTCGGTAAGGGCTGTTCCGGGTGCCCTGCCCATAGCCGGACTGGCGCAGATGCAGGGCAGAAAAGGGTGCATACTGCCTTTGGATGCCGCCGGACTGTGCCGGGACTATTATCCGGACTCGGTCTATGCGGTGGACAGCCTGCCGGAAGTGCTGAGGATTCTGAACGGGAAGGAAGATGCGGAAGAACTGCTTGTCAAGAACCGGCATTATCCCGAGCAGGAATCAGGAGAATGGGCTGCGGAAGTGGATTTCTCACAGATTGTGGGACAGGAATTTGCCAAAAGGGGACTTGAAATCGCCGCCGCGGGAGGACACAATCTGCTTATGATAGGTCCTCCGGGTTCAGGCAAGTCCTCCCTGGCTAAAGCTCTCGCAGGCATACTCCCTCCCCTGACTCCGGAGGAATCCCTGGAGACGAGCAAGATTTATTCTGTGGCAGGTCTGTACAACAATCCCGGCACGTGTCTCAAGCGCCCTTTCAGGGCACCCCACTACAGCGCCTCGATTCCGGCGATAATCGGGGGAGGGTCGGACAGCATACTCCCGGGGGAGATTTCGCTCGCCCACAACGGGGTACTGTTCCTGGACGAGTTCTGCGAGGCGCCGAAAAGGGTGACAGAGGCTCTCCGTGGTCCTATGGAAGACCGGAAAGTGACCATCTCGAGGCTCAAGACAAAGGTTACCTACCCAGCCGCATTTATGCTGGCAGCCGCGGCGAATCCCTGTCCCTGCGGATATTACGGGGAAGGCGACCGCTGCCGATGCACTGCCGGGCAAAGGTCCGGTTACATCGCCCGGCTGTCCGGTCCTATGATGGACAGGATTGACATCCAGCTTTGGATGCACGCCGTCGATGCCCTCAAACTCATAAATCCGCCCAGGGCAGAAAGCAGCGCCGTCGTCCGGGAAAGGGTGAAGAGGGCAAGGGAAGTGCAGAAAGAGAGATTCAGGGACGAGGGAATTTTTACCAACTCGGCTATGAGCAACGGAATGATAGAGAAATACTGTCCTCTGGACGGGAACTGCAAGGCTGTGCTGAAGCAGACCATAGAGAGGATGGGACTGTCGGCGAGAGCCTGTATGAGGATGATCCGCATCGCCCGTACGATAGCAGACCTTGCCGGCAGTCAGGAAATAGATATGTTTCACATCAGCGAGGCTGCAGGCTTCCGCTTTCTTGACAGACAACAGAATACGATATGAAAAAGTTTTTTGCGGCAGCCTGCCTTGCCGTTATGCTGCAGAGCTGCTTTACCATTGTCATCGAGGACACGACGGCTGGGGAGGAAGAGATGCCGGACTACCTGAAACCCTCCGGGGACATCACCGTGGTAACGGGGATAGCCTACCCGGAAGACGTGGACTGGACAGCATCCGGACTGGACAATCCCCAGGCACGTGTGGTTATGTATATGGACAGGGATCTCAAAGTCAATCTGAGCGTTTCGGATGCCGCCCGGGTGGCGTGCTGCGAACCAGACCAGCATTTCTTCAGCGGCGGACATCTGTACAGTGTGTTCCTGTCCGGGGAGGACACCACTCTCTCCCGCGACGGAACCCCCGTACTCGAACTCGAAGGGCGGAAATTCCTGATTGCCGTCCGGGACGACGGGGAAAGGCTCAGGACGGTCTGGGAGAATGAGGGCGGGAAAGGACTCCTGTCCCTCGAAGACGGCAAGGTGCTGTATTCGGACGGGGAGGCTTGCATATTCAGGAACACGGGAGAGGACGGAGAGGGGAACATCTGCTTCTTTTATTCGGTCCCGGTCAAAAGCAGTTCGGGGATGATCACGCAGTACTACTGTGTATGCGGGAAGGATGCCATTCAGATGGATTTGCCGAAAGAACTGGACCCTATATTCGGCTTCATTCGCTCTCCAGACGGGTTCAAAGTCCTGTGCAGGAACGGAGGCAACCGCCTGTGTTTCGAAATGTACGACACTGCCACCGGGAATTCGATGCTTCTGCTGCCTCCCGTCAGCGGAGGATTGGCTGCCATTTCCAACGACTTTCCAGCCCTGTTCCACGCCTGTGTGACCCATCCTGTCAGGGGCACGGAATGGAATGTCATCTTTTTGGACGGATTGCAGACGGCAAGTTGGGAAACAGATGACTTGCCAGTCGGATTTGTGCGCATCGACGGCGGTGCGGCAGGCGTGAGGAAGTCCAGGCATCCGGAGGGGAGGGACATATTGGTCCGGGGTACGGTATGCGACACCCTGCCGCCAGGCTACACGGTTATGACGGATGCCGCCGTGCATATCTCCGCCTCCGGCAGTGCAAGGATAGGTCTGAGTTCAAAAAGTGGGGGCAAGGCGCTGCTGTGGTCCGACGGGAATATCGACACCCTCGGTTTCAGGGGTGTGGTGACAGGAATCTATGTCCAGGAGAGGGACAGGGAAGAGGAGGCGGAGACGGTACGAACCACACTTCCCACGGAGAATCAGGACCACATCTTCACTCCCAGGTAAGCCTGCGGCTGCCGTCAGGCAGGACCTCCATACGGACCCTGAGGGTTTCGTCAGGCAGGAGTTCCTCTATGTTTTCGGGCCATTCCATCAGGCACAGGCTGCCGCTGTAAAGATAGTCCTCAAGTCCTATCTCAAGGGCTTCGGACGGCTTGCTGATGCGGTAGAAGTCGAAATGGAAAACAGAGTCCCCGTTGGCTGCGAGGTATTCGTTCACAATGGTGAAAGTCGGGGAGCAAACCGCATCCTCAACCCCGAGCCTGTTGCAGAGGGCTGTGATGAAAGTTGTCTTGCCCGCCCCCATAGGAGCGTAGAATGCCACCAGACGGCGGCTTTCTGTCTGACGGAGAAATTCGCCGGCTGCCCTGTCGAGGTCTTCCAACGATTTGATGGTTATTTCGTGAGTCATCTTATGCTTTGGATTGGGAGTTGCCTGTCTGCTATCCAGAATACGGACGGGCCGCTGCCGGACATAGCCGCATAGACAGCACCCTGTTCGTAACATTGCCTTATCGTTTCGCCTACAATCGGGTGTTCCTCCACCACCGTCTTCTGGAAATCATTGACCACCGTATCTTTCCAGTCTTCGATTCTCCCCCGGAGGGCATCCCTGAGGCGGAGTTCGGGCACACGGGGAGTGATGCTTCCATAGGCTTTGGCTGTGGAAACGGAGAGCCTGCCGTCCAGAGCCACCACGCCCAACTTCCACTTTGCATCCGGATTGTCGCCCCA
>JBJEJT010000161.1:0-3438 GCA_051878255.1 Candidatus Cryptobacteroides sp.
AAGGACTTTTCCATTGAATTCGAACTGCCTTCGGATGGGGATTACATACTTTGGTTTACAGGATCCAATGGTCTGGGCCCGCACGATGTATATTGCGCAGTCCGTTCCGTTTCTATTGATGGGAATGATTGCGCCACGGTATTCTTGGAAGCCTATGGAGATTGGAACGAGATGACACTTTCCAATCACATTATGCTGAGGAATGCCGGAGCTGGCCCCCACAGCATCACGATAAGCCTCAATCCGGAGGGAAAGGGCTATGACAACAATATGTCTTTCAATAGGGACAATCGCAACGATTGGCATATCAGGAAATTCACTGTCGCAAAACTTTAATAATAAACAATGATGAATCTCAAGAATATATTTTTCTATTTTCCCGTGCTGATGCTTGTGGCATTCTGCAAATGCACACCCATCACTCCCGAACTCTCATTCGTTGAATCCCTCAAACCCAATTCCGAACTTCCGGAAGTCACGGTCACGACCGACAAGGCAGTCTATGCTCCCGGCGCTGAGGTCCTCATCACTTCTTCCACGAAAACGGATGGTCTGGGAGTGAGATATTGGCATCTTGGAGATGTCATTGCTGAACAAGTTCTCACAGGGGGAAAGGAGTGGATATGGCAGCCTCCTACAGATGACTTCCAGGGTTACTACATAGAAATTGTAGCTAAAGATTCCGAGGGCAGTCTCCATACTGTCGGCAGTTGTGGTGTGGATGTATCCAGCAGTTGGACCCGCTTCCCGCGCTATGGCTATCTGGGTCGTTTCTGCGACTGCCCGGAACTCAAGCGGGAGTCAATTCTATACAACTTGAATCGTCATCACATAAATGCGCTCCAATATTATGAATGGGCTTATGACCATCATCACCCGCTTTGCGGTACTCCTGAGAACCCGGAGCCGGTATGGGACAAATATATGCTTGGCTCATCTTGCGAGTTGGAGGTGATTCAAGGCTATATCAGGCAGGCTCACAATTACAATATGGCTTCAATGTTCTATAATCTTTGTAACGGGGCTTTTGAGTGGTGTGAGAAAGACGGAGTCGGCAGCACCTGGTACACATACAAGGACCAGGAACATCAGACAAAGGATTGTCACACACTGCCTGTTCCCCCGTTCCGCAGCAATCTGTATCTGATAGACCCCAATCTTGACGAGTGGTGTGACTATCTTGCAAAGCAGACAAGCGATGTTTATAAGGTCTTTGATTTCGATGGTTTCCACATTGACCAGCTGGGATACAGAGGGACAATCTATGATTACGACGGGAACGAGGTGGACCTCACTACTGGCTATGCAAAGGTGATTTCCAAAATGAAACAGAGCGAACCCGGCAAACTTCTGGCTTTCAATGCCGTCAGTGGCTATGGGCAGGAGCAGATTGCCTCGGCTCCGGTGGATTTCCTTTACAATGAGGTATGGGACCATCATTTCAATGCTTTCAAGAATACCCTGGATGCCAACAGGACCATAGATCCTTCGAGGAATACCGTCATTGCAGCTTATCTGCATAGCACCAACAGCGGGTATTTCAACACTCCTGCCGTACTGCTTGCAGATGCCGTACTTTTTGCAATGGGGGCTTCCCATCTCGAACTTGGTGAAAACCTCATCAGCGACATTTATTGGCCGGCGTGCTGTCTCAAGGTTCCGGAGGAACTGGAATTGGCTCTCGTTGAATATTATGATTTTCTTGTGGGATATGAGAATCTGCTAAGGGATAATGTACGCGAATGTAAACTCAATGTCACTTCCAGGGATGTGGCAATAGGTCCGTGGGAGGGGGTTGCCGGAAAGATCAATGTATATTCTACCCAGAAGGCAGGCTCCGTAATCTTGCATCTGCTGAATTTCACAGACGCCACACATATGGATTGGCACGATTCCCAAAGGACCCAGGCAGAGCCTGTACTGAAGGAGAACTTTGAAATCAATATGCCTTGTGTCAAGTCAGTCAAGAAGGTCTGGGCTGCATCTCCTGACGTAAATGGAGGTATTCCTCGCAATCTGGACTACTCGGTTTCTGAATCCGGGACGACTGTTTCCATCAAGGTGCCTTCCCTCAAATACTGGACTATGATTGTTGTTGAATAATATTCGGGTTTCTACTGTTATGAAAATAAAAGTCATTTTAACAGCGGCAGCGATTCTCATAGCTGCTTCCTGCACAAAGCCATCACTGCCACAAGTGAATCTTTTATCGAGTACCGACAAAGTTGAGGTGCAGTCATATTCCAGCAAAATCGCCTTTTCCCTACAATGGGAACTTTCCGGAGGCAATACAGACATTACCAAGACTTATGTCCAGTTTTCGAATGACAAGGAGTTTATCAACCCTTATGTCGTGAGTTCATCGGAGCCATCCTATCTTTTGACTTTCCGAGATA
This sequence comes from Candidatus Cryptobacteroides sp., assembly GCA_051878255.1. Lineage (GTDB taxonomy): Bacteria > Bacteroidota > Bacteroidia > Bacteroidales > UBA932 > Cryptobacteroides. The sequence continues at coordinate 2,397 of JBJEJT010000161.1, forward strand.
TCAAGACTCTGAACGATCCATTCGGGACAGTCAAGGACTATGTCTTGTATGTCAGGGTACTCGTCGAAGGAGAAGGGTCAAGCTCCGTGTATTCTAACAAAATACATATCGATATTGTTCTTCCCTGATAGAAAATCTGTAAATTTGTACCCTTGTAATCAACTGAAAACCTATGACAAAGGAATTGAACCGGGAAAGTACGATGCCTTTGCACGCTCAGGCGGAAAAGGTACTTAGGGAACTGATAGAATCTGAAGAATACAGATATGGGAAATACCTGCCAAAGGAAGTGGAGTTGTCTGAACAACTCCACATTTCCCGCAATACCTTGAGACAGGCGATTTCCCGACTGGTGTACGAGGGTTTGCTGGTGAGAAAGAAAGGCGTGGGCACAAAGGTGGCAAAGAAGGGAATAAGTGTCGGGGTGAACAACTGGCTGAGTTTTTCACAGGAAATGAAGAAACTCGGCATAGACATCAAGAATTATGAACTCCATCTGTGTTACAAGACTCCTTCTCCTGATATAGCGGAATTCTTCGGGATTGGTGTGGATACCAAGTGTCTCGTGCTTGAGAGGCTTAGGGGGAACAAGGAGACTCCATTTGTGTACTTCGTATCCTATTTCAATCCTGCCCTGCCCATTTCTGGGGACGAGGACTATGTAAAGCCTCTTTATGAAATGCTTGAACAGGACAAGGGGATCATAGTCAAGACTTCAAAAGAGGAGATTTCGGCGCGTCTTGCAGGCGACCTCATAGCAGCGAAACTGGATATATCCCCTTCGGATGCCATACTTATCCGCAAGCGTATGGTTCTGGATGAGAACGATATGCCTGTGGAGTACAATATAGGATATTATCGATCAGACAGTTTTACATATTCCATCGAAGCAACGAGATAAGCTGAAATTTTTAAACATAGTCAGAATGAACACAGAATCCTCCCGTGAACACGTAGTCTTCGTGGACTACATCAGAGTAATCGCCTGTTTTCTCGTGATGCTTGTCCACGCCAGCGAAAATTATTACGGCATAGCAAACAT
>JBJEJT010000162.1:0-3406 GCA_051878255.1 Candidatus Cryptobacteroides sp.
GCCTGAACCCGCAGACTTCGCCATCCCCTTTGAGAAGCCGGTTCTCCGCGATGAGCGTCTTTATGATGGAGGTCTTGCCCGTGCCGACCTTTCCGGTGACATAGACAAAGTCTCCTGCCCCAACTTCAAGATTCAGACCGTAGATCACCACGGCCTCCCCGTTCATAATGTCCGCATTTTCAAGTCTTATGAGTTTGTCTTCCATATTCCAATGCTGAAAAATCCATCCGGATAATCAATAACCCACTTAAAAGGTGTTTCGCCAAATCATCAAAAATTGCCCACATCCACGCGAAAACATACAAAGATAGTGAGAAAAATTAAGTAAATTTGTAAAATTTTTGGCGTATGGTAAAAAATATATATGTTACGGCAGTCCTGACGTTGCTGATGACCTCTGGAGCAATATCCGCGAATTGCTACCTTGCGGATGCTCAGACTGTGGCCGGCAGGGAGGACAGGGACTTTGCAAAGGCTATGGAGGCTTTCGACAAGGGGATGTACGAAAGGGCTATGACCCTCTTCGACGACATAGTCTTCCGTACCGGTTCGGTCAAGGCTGAGGGCTACTCCGTGCTGTGTTCAGTCAAGTCGGGAGTGAGAGGCTGGGAGAACCGTATGGAGAGTTTCATTTCTGCCAACCCATCCTCGGAACTTGTTCCACAACTGAAATTCGCGCTCTCCTGCCGTATGTTCGACAAGGGGGATTACAAGTCTTGCGCTGAAATCCTCAACGACCTGAAGATGCAGCAGTTGAGACGCTCCCAATACGACCAGTACCTGTTCAACCAGGGATTTTCACTTTTCAGCCTCGGCGACTATGCACAGGCATCGGAGCGTTTCAGCCAGATTCTGTCTCGTCGCAAATCCGGTTATACGGCTCCGGCTGCCTATATCCTCGGATATATCGAATACGAAAATGCCGAATACGGCAAGGCAGAGCAGCATTTCCTCGCTTCGGGAGGGGATAGCCGCTTTGCAGAGATGGCTTCCTATTATGTGCTGGAGTGCCGTTTCCTCGCCAAGGACTACGGATATGTGATTGAGAATGGTCCGGAGCTATACCGGAGCGTTCCGGAGGACAGAAAACTCCGCCTGGGCAGGATGATCAGCGAAGCCTATCTGATAAGGGGGGATTCGGAGACGGCACTCCGCTATTACAATCCGGAACCGGATGCTTCCGGACACAAGAGCCGCACCGACCTTTTCTTCGGAGGTTCGGTTTTCTATGCGGAAAAAGACTACAAGGGGGCGATAGAAAATTTCTCCGCTATGGAGAACCGTACCGACTCCCTCGGTCAGATCGCCAATTATCAGTTGGGCTGGTCCTATCTTCAGACCGGCAACAAGGTCCTGTCGATGGAGGCTTTCAGGGATGCCGCTTCCTGCGACTGGGACGGGAAAATCACGGAGGATGCGCTTTTCAACAGTGCAAAACTCTCGTTTGACATCAACTCCGATGCACGTCCGTTCAGGAACTATATCAAGAAATATCCCCGTGCGAGGACCCAGGAAATCTATTCCTATATGGCTCTCGCCGAACTTTGTTCCGGGGACTGGCAGGCTGCTGTGGATGCCTACGACAACGTGGATGACCTCTCTCCCGAAATGGAGAGGAACTATGTGAAGGCAAACTATCTGCGTGCGCGGCAACTTGTGGCTGCCGGGGCGTACAGGGATGCCGTGCCTCTGCTCAAAACCGTCACTTTCTATTCCGACAGGCACAGTGAAATCAACCAGATGGCGAAATACTGGCTCGCTGAATTGCAGTACCGCAACGGGGAATATGCAGATGCCATATTGATTTTCAAGGAATTGTATCATACTTCTGCATTGTCGGGAACCCCTGAGGGGGAACTGATACCATACAACATCGCCTATTCCTTTTTCCGTCTCGGAGACCTCGCCCAGGCTTCCAAATGGTTCGGGGAGTTTGCCGACGGCAACCGGACGGTCAAAAGCGAGACCCGCAAGGATGCCCTCACGAGAATTGCCGACTGCCTGTTCCTGAAAGACGATTACCTTTCCGCAGCCGGAAAATATGCCGAGGTCGCCCAGGTCTATTATGACCCGGACGATGTCTATCCCTATCTCCAGGCCGGTATGGCATACGGTCTCGCAGGCCGCAGGCAGGAAAAGACGGCTTGTCTGGAAGAGGTGAAACTTGCCGTTCCGGCGGTCGGGGACTATGCCGTGGCGATGCTTGAACTTGGACGCTGCCATATGGACTCCGGCAACGTACAGCCGGCTGCGGAATGTTTCGAAAAGGTAATCTCTTCGGTCAAGGACAGTTCAGCCGTTGCCCAGGCACTGTTGGAAATGGCTATGCTTGAGCGCAATTCCAACAATACGGAGAAGTCTCTGCAACTTTACAGGAGGGTGGTCGGAAATATGTCTGGTTCGGAATATGCCGACAACGCTCTGCTTGCCATCGAGAATATCTGCCGTGCCGAGGGGCTGACCGATGACTATATGGCATATATCGACAGTCTCGGCTTGGGGGAATCCAAATCTCCCGTCGAAAAGGAAGATTTCTATTTCTCTTCCGCGCAACAGCTCTATTTCGACGCCCGTAACGACAAGGCTGTGGAGTCTCTGGGCAGTTATCTGGAGAAATTTCCGGCGGGACGCTATGTGCTTGAAGCAAAATACTGTATGGCAGAATGTCTGAGGATGGACTCCCAATTTGAGAAAGCCTGCGACCTGTACGAGGCGATTATCGAGGCAGGGGAGTCTCCGTTCCGCTTCGCGTCGATGCAGAAATTCGCGGACCTGAGCTATGCTCTCGAGAGATACAGGATTGCCTGTATGGCATATACTGCAATCCTGAACGAAAATGCCATAGACGGGGATATGCGTCAGGCTTGCCTCGTAGGGCAGATGCGTTCCGCTTTCAAGTCCAGGCAGTACGAACTGTCCGAGGATGTGGCACGGAAACTCTGTCCGGCGGAGGGGATTGCAGATTCTCTGAGAAGGGAGGCGCTTTATATTCGGGCAAAATCCCTGCTTTCTCTCAGCCGGCGGGACGACGCTCTTGCACTCTTTGCGGAACTTGCCGTGAATCCGTCGGATGAGATGGGGGCTGAAGCCCGTTACCTGCTCATAAAGGACAAGTTCGACAGGGCTGATTTCAAGAGTGTGGAAAATATGGTTTACGAGTTTTCCGAGTCCGGAACTGCCCAGAACCGTTATCTGGCGGCTTCATTCCTGCTCCTTGGGGATGTTTTTGCAGAACAGGGACTGTTGGAGCAGGCAAAGGCTACATTCGAGAGCGTCAGGGACGGCTATGTTCCGGAATCCGCTTCGGACGACATTCCTGAACAGGTTAAAATGAGATTGGACAGAATCAATCAAATGAAACACCCATGACTTTTTCAAGCCGTCCACGAGAATGAAAATGGATAAT
>JBJEJT010000163.1:0-3406 GCA_051878255.1 Candidatus Cryptobacteroides sp.
AGAATGCGAAATTCTTCTTTCCGTGGCGCTGAAGACGAATTTTAACAGCCATTGTGAATCTGTTTTAATAAGTTAAACTGTACCTTGTGCTTTCCTTCCCGAGGAAAAGCTCGCAAAATTATGAAAAATTCTGTAAATTTGCAAGACGGTTTCTTTTCGGCACGCCGATTGGAGAGAGAATGCACGTTTTATAACTGATTTATTATGAAGAAATTCCTAATTGCGGCCATTTCTGCCGCGTTCTGCCTTGTGTCTGCGGTTTCTGCTTCGGCACAGGCATCGAGAAACAATTTTGCCGACGGTATCATCGGTCATTATTTCATCGACTACAACGGTGAACAGTCCAAAGTGAGGGCTTACAAGGAAGCTGATGGCACTTACACCTTCATCAACTACTGGTCCAAGAATATGTACGACGAGAACGGCAACATCTACAAGGACACGAAAAATCCTGACAAGGCTCTGCGTGACACTCCTTGCAACGAGATGAAGATTATGTGGAACCTTGTGTACAATGCAGAAAAGAAGGTTTGGAAAGGCCAGATTTATGACCCGACCAGCGGACTCCGTGCCAAGGCTACGGTGAAATTCACCGATGACGGCCGTATTTCTGTCTTTGGAAATGTGCTTGGCATAGGGAAGACGGTTTATTGGAAGCCTATCCCTGCCGAGAATTAGCCGGCAAGCCGGGTATGGTCCCATATAAGGTATTTCGATTCTGTATTTGCAAAAAATTCAAATAATTTTTGCAGATACAGAATTTGTTTTTACCTTTGCAGTCCCAATTCAAAGCGGATGTGGCGAAATGGTAGACGCGCTACTTTGAGGGGGTAGTGGGAGTTTTTCCTGTGCGAGTTCGAGTCTCGCCATCCGCACGAAAAAGAGGTGTCCATTCTTCGGGCACCTCTTTTTTTGTGCGGATGGCGTCCCTTCCCAATCACTTGGCGAAAGCCCCTGTAGGGGCTGCCGAATCTACTGTTGGGACCATCCCAAAAATCTTGTGAAATATAAGTGTTGCGAGTGTTGGTTTTATTGAGTATAAATCATATATTTGCGTCGCAAGGTGCAAGACCTGTAGAAATTCGGCAAAACAGTAACCAAACAACCGTTTCAATTCTAATCGGAAGACCAATCAGCAAACACAATAAACTAACAACTATGAAAAAGTATCTTTTGATAGCAGCGTCTTTCCTGCTGCTTGCTCCTGTTGCGAATGCTCAGATTTCAGACGGACAGCCGAGTTCCAAAACCATCCGCACGGGGAACAGGCCAAAGGCTGGAAATTTCGGTCTGTATGTCGGAATGACATCCGACGTTGCCTACAATCTCAAAGAGTTGGCTGCCAATGGTGGCGTGTCAATTCCTCTTCCCCTGATCAATTTCAAGTATATGGCCACCAACAACTGCGAACTTCGCATTGGCCTTGATTCGTTTTCAAAGGGAAATAGCACAAGCAGTAAGACTGTGGCGGATCCGGATCTCGATATCCCTTCGCACACAAGCGTAGAAAACAATTATGACCTTGATTTGATGTTCTATCCGGGTGTCGCCTACCACTTCAACAGCAAAAACATCCTGGATGTATATATCGGGGCCGAACTTCCTATCGGAGGGGAGTTCAATAGCTCCAGGAAGGATGCGGACGACACTTGGGCACGCAGTACTGTATCAAAGTTCAAGATTGGTATCGGAGCCTTTGTGGGTCTCCAGGTTTTTGTCGCAAATCTGCCTTTTGCGATAGGTCTTGAATATGGATTGTCTGCAAACGGGACAATCGGCGGACAGAACAAGGTCGTGTCCTATGACGGTAGCGACAAGCAGACACGGTATTACGCAAGTGGTGAGACCACCCCATATGCAAGACTCAGGATGAGCGAGGGCATCTTCGGACAGCAAATCCGTTTCACATTTGCGTATTACTTCAAATAGGCCGGGTTTATGAAAAGGTTCAGAATAATTTTGTTTGCTGTTTTGGCGACGGTTATCTCGTCTTGCAGCATTACGAGCAAATCTTCCTTTGCTCCGGACTGCGCCCAGCTTAATTTGAGCCTGGACGATATGGAATATCTTGGAGATGTCAATGTGAGTGTGGATTATGACCGCTACATCGGTATTTTCAAGAAGGTGCATAAAATCAACGATGTGGATTATGACGGCAAGAAAATCGACCGCGTGAAGGCAAGTATCTTCAAGGGAGGCGTGGCTGTGGATCCTATGATTTGTTATGCCTTGCCAAAAGTATATGAGATGTATCCTGATGCGGACTATATGGTTTTCGTTTGCGAATCTTCACATAGGGAAATACTTTTCCTGGGTTCGGAAATATCCGTTTCTGCCCGGCTGAAAGTCTATAAATTCAAGAAATAGATGAAATTCCAGAGATTTTTCGCAGTTCTTTTTCCGGCTCTTGTCCTTCTGGCGGTCTTGTCCTGCCGGAAGGATGAGTCGGATATATGGGTGATGGCATCTCCCTTGACATCGACGGTCTTCCCTGCCGATCCGGCAGATGCGGGGACGATGGATGCCACGGGTTTCTGGGCAGACACCGATGTCTTCTTCAATATGGAGGTCGTGTCCATACACGGGCCCCTCACCTCCCTGGAAGGAACAGTCTATGACCCTGTGAATGGAACGGTTTCCTTCCTCCAAATGGAACTATCCGAAAGGTCTTTCAAGAATCAGATTGCTTATCACACCCCTGCGACGGATGTCGTCCTGAAGCAGGTCTTCACTTTTAAGGCTGTTGATTCCCAGGGATATACGGGAAAGTACTCTGTGAGTGTCGATGTATATCCTTCATCCGGCTCCCTTCTCGAAGAAAAAACATCCATCACGTTGAACTGTTCCGGGGCGGAATATCACAACGCCTACAGTTTCACCACCGGTCAGACTCTGTTTTACCAGCCACCGACGGAAGAGATCACTCTGGAGGAAAGCATTGCCGACATTGTTCTGGAAGCCGCTGGAAACGGTCTCAGATTCACCTCTGCCACCGGAATCAAGTTTGTGAGAAACGAATCATTCGATTATCCGTCCGCAACGGCTTCGAGTGTCAGACAAGTGTTCTCTAATTCTGTCAGGTCCGACTCCGTCCAGGGGATCGAGGCTGACGATATAGTACTCGTCGGAACTGCACCTGATGCGGTCAATGTCAAGGCTATGGGGGTTCTGAAAGTCATTGTCAAAGAAGACAGCCGCATAGTTTTCAATCTCAAGCGCGTCCCGTCCCTCTGAGATAAAATCGGGCAAAATTTCTGCGCAACCCATTGAAAAATAAAATAATAATCGTATATTTGCAGCCCGCAAAAATGCTTTGCGGACTATAAGATATTTATAATCAATTAATTAATCAACCAATGCCTGGATTAATTGGAAAGAAAATCGGAATGACTTCCGTTTTCGGTGC
>JBJEJT010000164.1:0-3403 GCA_051878255.1 Candidatus Cryptobacteroides sp.
GGGCTCATTCTCGTTCATCCTCAAGAAAACTTCGGACAATTCCTTTGTCCTGGACAAGTTCAAGGTGGGACCGGACAAGATTGACGGCAGGGTCGAAGGCTGTCTCCTGGACACTCTTTCCACCCCTGCTGGAGAAATCGTCATAGTGCCTACTGTCTCGATAGAGGATTGGAAAGATGACATAGCCGTGACCTGGGTCAATCCTATGGCAAAGGCCAAAGGAATGGCATCGGCATTGTCTGCCGACATCTCGAGCAAGGAATCCACCGTCATTGTCCTGAGTTACAACGACAAGTTCCCGTCCAGGGCTGAGAATATCCTTTCCTCCCTCATAGATGTTTACAACGAGGTATGGCTCTATGACAAGAACAGGTCCGCAAGGAACACGAGTTCTTTCATTACCGAGCGTCTCGCGATCATAGAAAATGAACTCGGAGGGATAGAGGGGGAACTCAAGACATTCAAATCCGAGAACAACTTCACCGACCTGAAAGCGGTGGCACAGAAATACCTCGAGGAATCCTCCACCTATGCCGAGAAACTCTTTGAGGTGAACAACCAGCTTTCGATAGCCGGGTTCATCAAGGATTATCTGAACGACCCGATTCACCAGAACGACCTCATTCCATCGAACCTCGGCATCGCCGGGAACGGTATCGAGGGTCAGATCGGGGAGTACAACAAACTCATACTGCAGAGGGACCGCTACAAGGCGGCAGGAAGCGCCAATCCTCTTGTGGAGGATGTCACGGTTGCGATTGTGTCGCTGAGAAGTGCCATCCTGCGTTCCATTGACAATCTCATATCCACACTTTCGCTGCAGGCAGACGGTCTCAAGGCTCAGGAGGATCAGGTTCTCCGCCGCATATCCTCCAGTTCCGGTCAGGAGTATGAACTCCTTTCGATGCAGCGTCAGCAGAAAGTGAAAGAATCCCTCTACATTTTCCTGCTCCAGAAGCGTGAGGAGAATGAGATCACTGCTTTGGTGAATGTCGGCAACACAAGGGTGATTATGCGCCCTAACGGTTCATCGAACCCGGTGGCTCCGAGAAGCTCTATGATTATTCTGCTGGCAATCATCCTCGGCATCGGCATTCCTTTCGCCTGGTTCTTCCTCAAGGATTTCCTCGACACCAAGGTTCGCAACAGAAATGACCTTGCAAGACTCCGTGTGCCTTTCCTTGCAGAGATTCCTTATTCCAAGCTCAAGAAAAGCGGATGGATTCACCGCAAGGAGAAAGACAACGAAAGCGAGTGCAGGATTCTCGTCAAAGCCGGCAAGAGGGATATGATGAACGAGGCTTACAGGGTGCTCAGGACGAATCTTGACCTGATGCTCGGCAAGAAAGAAGGCAAGGTCATAATGCTCACTTCGTTCAATCCGGATGCCGGTAAGACCTTCACCTGTATCAACATAGCCGCATCTATGGCGATCAAGCCTGCCAAGGTAGTCATCATTGACCTCGACCTCAGGAAAGGCTCGCTGGGGAGAAGTCTGAAGGTGGACGCCGAACTCGGCATATCTTCCTATCTGAACGGAGACATATCCAATCCTGCCGATGTCACCAGGAACATATCCAAGAATCTGGACTGCATCCCGGTCGGTGTCCTGCCACCGAACCCTACGGAACTGCTGCTTTCAGACCGTATGTCCGAACTCATCCAGGCGCTCAAGAAAGAGTATGACTACATATTCATAGACTGTCCTCCGATTGAAATCGTCGCAGACCCTGCCATTGTCGCACAGTATGTAGATGTTACCCTGTTCGTCACACGTGCAGGACTGCTGGACAAGAGGGTGCTTCCGAAGATAAACGAGCTTTACGACCAGAAGCGTTTCAACAGGATGACCATAGTCCTCAACGGTGTGCAGATGGTTTACAAGCCTTACTCCAAGAATGGCAGCGGCTACGGTTACGGTTATGGTTACGGATATGGGTATGGCTATGGATATGGCAACGATTCCGAATCCGCGAATCCGAAAACACAGGGCTGATGTTTGATTTTTTGAAAAAGAGGTATTCATTGGCGGAGTCCGGCGTTTTGCGGGGCTCCGTTGATGCTCATTCACACATACTCTTTGGGGTCGATGACGGGGCGAAACACAGGGAGGACGCACTTGAGATGCTCGCCTACGAAGAATCGCTCGGGGTCAGGGAAGTATGGTGCACTCCGCACATTATGGAGGACGTGCCGAACACCACCGAGAAACTCCGCGAGCGTTTCGCCCTGCTCCAGCAGCTGTACGGCGGCAGCATCAAGTTGCATCTTTCCGCCGAATATATGATGGACACTCTCCTGCTGGAAAGACTCAAGAACCGGGACCTGCTCTACCATCGGGACGGTTACCTGCTGATAGAGACTTCGGCAAACAATCCTCCGATAAATCTCCATTCCACTCTTGCAAAGGTGCGTATGGCTGGCATCGTTCCGATTCTTGCCCATCCTGAGCGCTACCGCTACCTGGACAAAGCCGATTATCAGAGGCTCATTTCCGACGGGGTCAAACTGCAGTTGAATGTCTCGTCTCTCACAAGTTATTATGGTGAGACAGCCTGCCAGAAAGCCGAATGGCTGTTGAAGAATGATATGTACACCACTTTCGGTTCCGACTGCCACAGGGTCAAGGGAATACAGGAACAGTACGGCAGGAAGGCACTGACACGGGATATAATCGACAAGCTTTTCCTGCTTGCCCAGTCCCAGTGATTTGGAACTCAAGTGACGGAATAAATTTAACGATATGCCGAAGATTTCACAGAGGGCGTGCGATATGCCCTCATCGCCAATCAGAAAACTCTTCCCGCTTGCGGAAAAGGCAATGCAGAAGGGAATCAAAATATACAGGCTCAATATCGGGCAGCCGGACATCGAGACCCCGCAGGAGGGTCTGGATGCCTTGCGCAACATAGACAGGAAAGTGCTGGAGTACAGTCCGAGTGACGGTTTCCGTTCTTTCAGGGAGAAGCTCGTGGCATATTACGACCAGTATCAGATTAAAGTTACGGCAGACGACATCATAATCACCACCGGTGGCAGCGAGGCTGTGCTTTTCGCATTTCTCGCCTGTCTGAATCCCGGAGACGAGATTATCGTTCCGGAGCCTGCCTATGCCAATTATATGGCATTCGCCGTATCAGCCGGTGCCGTCATCAAGCCTGTCGTCTCGACCATTGAGGAAGGCTTTTCCCTGCCACATATCGAGGACATAGAGAAACTCATCACTCCGAAGACAAGGGGTATTCTCATCTGCAACCCCAACAATCCGAGTGGCTACCTCTACACCAGAAAGGAGATGAACCGTATCAGGGACCTGGTTCTCAAACACGATTTGTTCCTGTTTTCGGATGAGGTTTACAGGGAGTTCATATATACAGGTTCCCCTTATATTTCCGCATTCCAC
>JBJEJT010000165.1:0-14256 GCA_051878255.1 Candidatus Cryptobacteroides sp.
TTGCGTTGGCTATGAGCGAAATCAGCGCACCCTCGAGTTCCCTGAAACTTGAACGGATGTTGGCGGCAAGGAAACCCAGCACTTCCTCGGATATCTCAATCCCCTCCCTTGCGCTGCGTTCACGGAGCATCTGGAGCCGGGTCTCATAATCCGGCTTGTGCAATTCCACCGACAATCCCCATTTGAGTCTCGAAAGCAGTCTTTCCTCGAAGTTCTTCAAGTCCACCGGAGCGCGGTCGGAGGTAAACACCAACTGCTTGCCGCTTTGGTGCAGATGGTTGAAGATGTTGAAGAATGCTGTCTGGGTGCCGTGGCTGGCAAGGTCCTGGATGTCATCCACGATGAGCACATCCATCTTCATATAGAATGCCAGGAAATCCGTGAGCCTGTTGTTCACATAGGCATCCATATATTGGGTCTTGAACCTGTTGGCAGGCACGTAGAGCACAATCATTTCAGGAAAACGCTCCTTTATCTCGAGACCTATCGCCTGTGCGATGTGGGTCTTGCCCAAACCGGGACCTCCGAAGATGAACAGCGGATTGAAAGCCGTCTTGCCCGGAGCAGCGGATATGTTTTCGCCGGCGTTGATGCCCATCTTGTTGCATTCCCCTTTCACGAGGTTGTTGAAACAATAGATGGGATTCAACTGAGGATTGATTTGAACCCTCGATATTCCAGGATATACGAATGCGCCCGGACCGGAACTGCCGGATACGGTCGGGATGGAAATAGGCCTGTTCACAGGAGCGTTCCCCTCCGATGCCGGACATTTCATTTCAGGCTGCACCCTCACTGGTCTGAACACATATTTCAACTTTGCCCCTGCACCTATCTCCTTCTTGAGGGCGGCTTTCATCAATTCCAGATACGCTCCCTCGAGCCATTCCATAAAGAATGCGGATGGAACCTCTATCGTCAATTCGGAATTCACGAGGGAAACAGGCCTGACAGGTTTGAACCAGGTCTGAAATTGCTGCGCCTCAATGTTTTGACTGATGAAGCGCAGACAGTTTTCCCATACTTGTATGTGACTCTCGTTTGACATTTGTTTTGCGATGGAATTCACCTCATTTCTGAAGTTGTGCAAAGTTGGTGAAAAAAAAGTTATAAAAAATTATTTTTCCTATTGCAAAACTTGTTTTTTTTAGTAAGTCGATTTCAAAATTCCCTAAGCAGTATTGCATTTATAAATTATTGAATATCAATGATATATCTAAATAGAAATTATGCAATATCCGTAATTCTGCCATAGTTATAATTTTGAATAATTCTAAATTAGAAATCTATAGATTTTCACTGTTCCAAGTTTAGAAAACCGATATTTTCAAATATTTTTTAGGGTCTTCTTTAATTTTTTTAACCAAATCGTTCAATTCCAATACAAGAGAATCAACGGTATCATAAATCGAAGCCTCATTCAACAATTTTCCGACTGTGCCCTCCGGATTCTGGATGGAGTCGGAAAGTCGCTTCACGGAAATGACAAGCGAATCGAGGTCGGCCTTGTCAAGTTTGTCGGTGATGCTGCTTACGCTCTGCATCGCAGTGTCAGCTTTCTCCACCACTTCCGCAAGTTTTCCGGATATGGATGAAAGGTCGGAAATGAAACTGTCGATCTCGCCGTTCCTGTCCTTTATCGTTCCTGTGACGGAAGCGGCATCTGCAAGCACTTTCTTGAGGTCCTTGAGTGCCCGGTCTATGTTCTTCCGGTTTTCCTCCGAAAGGATTCCGTTCACTGAGGCTATGGTGGTACGCAATCCTGCAACTGTCTCTTCCAGTTTTTCCATAAGCGGACCTATGCCTGCGGATACGGTTTCCACCAAATCAGGCTGGGAATCCCCCTGGAGGACAGAACCGTCCCCAGCGAGTTCCTCCGAACTGCCGCAGTCGATGCGAATGCCTTTCCCTCCCATAATGCTGGTGCTGTAGATCGTCATCTTGGAATCCACCGGAATCTTGAATTCCTTGCTGACCGAGCAGACCACCTCGAAATCGTCTGTTTCCCTGTCGTAACGGATGCTGCTCACACTCCCTGCCGAAAAACCCTTGATGTGCACCGGGGCGGAGGCGACAAGACCGTCTGCCGACTTGAAACGTGCCGACAGTTCGATTTCTTTGTTGAATATGTCCTTGCCCCTGAGGTAATTGATGGCAAAGAATGTTGCGGCCAGCACCAGAATGGCGAAAAAGCCGATCTTGATTTCCTTTGAGTATTTCATAGTCATTTTCTGTAACGTTCAACTCTGTTGCCGGAGACTTTCACGGCGAAAGCATCCGGAAATTTCTTTTTTATGTTTTTCCTCGATTCTTCAGCTGCTTCCGGAGTCGATGCCCCTCCGGCAATGTAGCGGTAGATGTTCCCGTCGATTACAAGCTGCGCATCTATGCCTTTGAAAGCCGGGTCTCCGGACGGGAGTTGCCGGCTCAGGGCGAGGATCTGGGTCCCGTACCAGTCTAGTGGCGCTTCCTGCCGAACCGGCGCAGGTTCCGGTGCCTCAGACTGAGAGTCGATGGTCAGGTCATAGGACTGCTTGAATTCCACGAATGCGTCATAGAGGCGTTGGACAATCTCCGCAATGCCCTTTTCGCTATTGAGGATTTGCAGGTCGGAGCTGTTGCTGATGAAACCACATTCCACGAGCACCGACGGCATAGTCGTTTTCCACAGCACGAGAAACGGGTCCTGACGCACTCCCCTCGATGTGCTGAACGGACCTTTGGACATATTTTCGCTGGCAAGGCAGGCGAAGTTCAGGGATTGCTCCAGATGGGCGTTCTGCATCAGGGAAAACAGGATTGAGGATTCCGGGTTGTCCGGGTCGAAACCCTGGTAGTTGGTGCTGTAGTCGTCTTCCAGGAGCACGACCGAGTTCTCCCTCGCACATTCGTTGAAATTGTTCTGGTACAAGTCCCTGCCCTCTACGGAGGACTGCCCGAGAATATGGGATGAGAAACCGTTGGCGGCAGTGGATTTGACGGAGTTTATATGTATGGATATGAAGAGGTCCGCCTGGACATTGTTGGCTTTTCTTGCCCTGTCCGCCAGGGGTACGAACACGTCCCTGTCCCTGGTAAGCACGACTTTCACATCCGGACAGCCGGTCCTGATTTTTTCCGCCAGGGCTTTGGAAATGGTGAGAGTCAGGTTCTTTTCAAGGGTCTTCTTATCCTTCGAGATGCTGCCGGGGTCGTTGCCTCCGTGTCCGGGGTCAATTACCACCGTATTGAGTTTCAAAGCCTTGTCCTGTCCCGACAAATCAGGCTGAAGTGCTGAAAGAAGCACGGCAAGACAACACGCTGTATGTAAAAAATGACGCATCAACTCTCTCCCAATTTGTTTATAAGCGAAAATAGTAGTAATTTTGTCGTTTGCAAATTTAGGAAAAAACTTGAATATAGTGAAGTGGATACAACATATTATGCTGGCGGCATCCGTGCCGCTTCTGTTGTGTTCATACACTTTTCCCGGCAGGACAGGCGGATTGCCGGATGACAGGAAAGCCGGACTTGCATCCCGTCTGCTCGACATACACTCGGCGGACTCCGTCTCATCCCTCAGACGGGACAGCCTGGATTTCGCCGCCTTGCCAAGTCCGGACAGTTCTTCCGCCGCCCTTCCAGCCGACTCAGCCTCGTCAGGAGGGCTTTCTGCTTCGGATTCCCTTGAACTCTTAGGCAAGTCATCCCTTGAAAGACCGGCATTCTCCACTGCAAAGGATTCCATAATCGAGGACTTCAGCGAGGGGAAACAGATGATATACTACTATGGCGAAGTGACTGTCACATACGGGGATATGAAACTCACTGCCGACTATATGGAATACGACCTGAAAACCCAGACGGTCTATGCCAGGGGTACTTCCGACACCCTCGGCAATGTGACGGGGCAGCCGACTATGACCCAGGGCGGAAAGTCCTACACTATGGAGGAACTCAGGTACAATTTCAAGACCCGCAAGGCGAGGATCACCAACATAGTGACCCAGGAACAGGACGGCATCCTCCACGGAAAGAACATCAAGATGATGCCGGACAATTCCATCAACATCACTGACGGAAAATATACCGTGTGCGATTGCGAGCACCCGCACTACTATCTCAAGCTCACGGCTGCAAAGGTAATGACCAAGCCGTCGCAGAAAACCGTTTTCGGTCCGGCGTATCCGGTCATTATGGATGTCCCCATCCCCATAGGCCTGCCTTTCGGCTTCGTGCCGAAGAGACCGGACAGGGCGACGGGACTGTTGATGCCGACTTTCGGAGAAGAGACGTCGCGAGGATTCTATTTCCGAGACCTCGGACTCTATTTCGTCATCGGAGACTATTTCGACATCTCCCTTACAACCAGCCTCTACACGCTCGGTTCCTGGAACATAGACATTAATTCCAGATACAAGGTGAATTACAAATGTACCGGTACTTTCGGATTCACCTTTTCCAATGACCAGACCGGTGAAAAGGGCAGCGCGGACTTTTTCCAGACGAGGAACTTCTCCCTCAAATGGAGCCATCAGCAGGATGCCAAGGCACGTCCCGGAACATCTTTCAGCGCATCCGTCAATTTTTCCAGCCCTGCCAACAGCAAATACAACTCCCATTCGGTCACGGAGGCGCTCCAGAACCAGATTTCCTCGTCCATTTCCTATTCAAAGAACTGGAACGGAAAAGTCAGCCTTTCAGTCAATGCCCTCCATAGCCAGAACACGAGGGATACTCTCTGCAACTACTCCTTCACGCTGCCGAACATAACGCTCTCGGTTTCCAGGTTCTATCCTTTCAAGAAGAAGAACAGGGTCGGACCGGAAAAATTCTACGAGAAGTTTTCGATAGGTTACAGCACCACGCTGCAGAACAAAATCAGTTTTGAATCCCGGGAGTTCGGACAGCCCGGTTTCTGGGACAAGTTCCAGAACGGTATGACCCACAATTTCCAGATAGGTCTGCCGAATTTCACCCTGTTCAAATATATAAACATCACTCCGAGCATCAGTTACGGTATGAATTGGCATTTCCGTTCATCTGAGCTCAAGTTCATAGAACCGGAGTACGACAACGAGGGCAAACTTGTGCCTGGAACGGGTGTGACTACCACTGAAATCGGCAAGCAGTTCGGCACTTTCGGAGTGAGCCAGACATATTCCGGAAGCGTCTCTATGAGCACGAGGCTTTACGGTCTCTTCAATTTCGGAAAGCACAAGCGCCTGCAGGCTATCAGACACGTGGTCTCCCCATCCCTGTCCTTCACCTATTCTCCGGAAAAAGGAACCGCATTCAACGGCTGGAGAACCCTGACTTATGTGGACCCGAAAACCGGAAACACTGTCAGCCAGGACTATAACATCTATAATTTTTCCGGGGCACTCTATTCGGCACCGGGCAAGGGACAGAACGGAAGCCTCAGCCTCAGCATAGGAAACAACCTCGAAGCCAAGGTGCGGGACTTGAGGGACACCACCGGGACCGGGTCGAAAAAAGTGAAACTCATAGACCAGCTCAATATCAGCACGAGTTACAATTTCCTTGCTGATTCATTGAGGCTCAACCCAATAGGAATAAGCCTGTCCACATCGGTGTTCGGAAAACTCGGACTGAGTGGAAACGTTTCATTCGACCCCTATGCTATTGATGAAAAGGGCAAGAAATACAACAAATTCAGCATAGCCGCCGGAGGCCCGCTTCTGAGGCTTACAAATGCCAGCGCTTCCCTCTCCTATTCCATTTCGGGAGACGGGAAAATCAACGGCAATGACGGTACGAAACAGGCGGGAGGCAATCCTGCGGACTACTACACGAGGATTTATTACCACCCCGTCACGGGAGAATACATCCCGGGAGGATACCTATATTATATGAATCCCAACGTGCCCTGGTCCGTCAATTTCAATTATTCTTTCTCCTACAGCCGTTCCTACACATATCTGACGGAAACCAAGCAACTCATTACCAACCACAAGTTCACCCAGACGCTCGGATTGAGTGGAAATGTGAAGATTACCCCGAGACTGTCGGTCAATCTCCAGACCGGTGTCGATCTTATGGCAATGAAACTTACCACCACCCAGTTGTCTGCCACCTACGACCTGCACTGTTTCAACATATCGTTCTCCTGGGTCCCTACCGGTACCTGGAAGTCCTGGAGCTTCAGGATCGCTGCCAATGCCGCAGCTCTCGCCGATTTGCTGAGATTCAAGAAGAGCAGTTCTTTCTGGGACAACAATTACAGGTAAGTCAGATTCAATGCTTTGTGGCGAAAACGCGAAATTCGGAAATTCTTTGAGGGAAAAATTCATCATTTTTTGCTTTTTTCATCAGAAATTTCCACCGAAAACCGCTTCTGTTGTTGCAGGGAAAGGATAATTTGCCTAAATTTGCAAAACAATTCTGAATAAGTCGTGACCGACCTTGGTCATTGTACGACTTCCTTTCTTGACAATAAATATTATAATATGCATAAAATTTTCGAATTGAAAGAGATGGAGCAGGAACAGTTGCTGGCTCTTGCTGCAGAACTCAAAATCAAGAATTACAAAAAACTCAGCCGGGAGGATCTGGTCTATGCGATAATTGACCACGAGGCTGCCCGCAAGGCTGCGAAAGATATGGAGAAGGAGCAGGAGAAAGAGGCAGCCCGTGCTGCAGCCGGACTTCCTGAGAAGACGAGAGGCAGGAGGGGACGTCCTCGCAAGAGTTCGGATGCCCCTCAGGCTGAAGCGCAGGCAGAATCGCCTTCCGCAACCGAAAAGGCGGCAGCACCGTCGGAGGCGAAGAGCCCGAAAAGGGGACGCAAGCCGAAAGCCAAGGCGGAGCAGGCTCCCGAAGTGATGGCAGGCGATGCCGCACAGGAGCAGAAACAGGCAAAGGAAAAACCTGTGGTGCAGGAGACCCCGGTGGCAGAAAAGAAAGACAAGGGGGATGCGTCCGCAAATCAGGCACAGTCCCCTGCCCAGGAACAGGGCAGGAACCTCAGACCGCGCAGGAGCAGGATTCCTCAGGCTGCAGTGAACAAGGCTGAGATAAACGGACAGAATGAACCCGAGACGGCACGTGTGCTTGAGGACGCGCCTGCAGCCTATGCGGAGAAGCCTGCGGAGCCTCAGATGGAGAAAACCGAGCAGCCCGTGCAGGCATCCCAGCAGGGTCAGCAGTACAACAACCAGCGCAATTTCCAGCAGCGGAACAACCGTCAGGGACAGCAGCCGCAGCAGCAGAGACCTCCCCAGCCGAGGGTCGAGTTCGAGGGTACGGTCGAGGCTACCGGTGTGTTGGAGACTCTTCCCGAAGGGTACGGATTCCTCCGTTCTTCGGACTACAATTACATCAGTTCCCCGGATGACATCTACGTGTCCCAGAACATCATCAAGCAATATGCACTCAAGATGGGCGACACCGTCGTGGGAGACATCCGTCCGCCTCGAGACACTGACAAATACTTCCCGCTCGTAAGGGTCAAGACTATCAATGGACGCACTCCTGAATCAGTCAGGGACCGTATCCCATTCGATTTCCTCACCCCGCTTTTCCCGGATGAGAAATTCAATCTGCTTGGCAACGGTCACGACGACCTCTCCTGCCGTATCGTGGACTTGTTCACACCTATAGGAAAAGGTCAGCGGGGACTTATCGTGGCTCAGCCCAAGACCGGTAAGACTATGTTGCTCAAGTCAATCGCCAATGCAATCGCGGACAACCATCCGGAAGTCTATATGATCGTGCTGCTCATTGACGAGAGACCTGAGGAGGTCACCGATATGGCACGCACCGTCAAGGCTGAGGTGGTTGCCTCCACTTTCGACGAACCTGCCGAGAAGCACGTGAAGGTGGCGAATATGGTGCTTGAGAAAGCGAAGTGTATGGTCGAGTGCGGACACGACGTGGTTATCCTCCTTGATTCGATCACAAGACTCGCAAGGGCGTACAACACTGTACAGCCGGCTTCAGGCAAGGTGCTTTCCGGAGGTGTGGATGCGAATGCGCTCCACCGTCCGAAGCGTTTCTTCGGTGCTGCCCGCAACATAGAGAACGGTGGTTCCCTGACGATTATCGCTACGGCCCTCACTGAGACCGGTTCCAAGATGGACGATGTGATTTTCGAGGAATTCAAGGGTACCGGCAATATGGAACTCCAACTTGACCGCAAGCTTTCCAACAAGAGAATCTTCCCAGCTATCGACGTGACTCTGAGTTCAACCCGCCGTGACGACCTCCTGTACGATCCGGCAGTTGCCCAGAGGATGTGGGTTGTGCGCAGGTTCCTTTCAGATATGAATTCAATCGAGGCTATGGAACTGCTTCAGGACAGGATGAGAAAATATCCTACCAACGATGCTTTCCTCCAGAACCTCCAGAATGGAGACGAATAATGAACTATGTTTTGTAACGGAGATTGTACTTCCTGTGAAATGTACCCACACTCGGAGGAGACCCGGATACGCTGTATCAAGGTCGCCGTCGTGGGGCTGGACAGGACAGTCGTGAACGATACCGCCCGGACGCTTGGAAATGCAAGTGCCGGGCGCGTGCGTTTCTTCCCTCTCGATGAGATTTCCTCGATTCTGGACATAAATCCGGACCTGGTGCTTTTCCTCGTAGATTCATCGGACCTGGCTGCGAATATGTATCCGGTGACGAAACTCATCGATATGGAACTGAAGGTGCTGATGCTCCTGGATAATTATGACCGCTATTGTGCTACCGGACATTCCATTGATTTCAGGAAACTTTCGAATCTGCTCGGGATGAAGGTGGTGGCTGGAGACGTGGAGGACGAGATGTTCCGTATGAAACTTATGGGACACGTGGTTCGCACCTACGAAAAACCTCTCGACAAGGATGTAGCCATTCCTTATGGTCAGGACATCGAGGGGGCAGTGCGTAAGATATCGTATGCCATACACGACGGGCTTGGAGAACAGCATCTCTGTTTTCCAGAGCGTTACATAGCATTGCGTCTGCTTGAGCATCAGGACTATATCAAGCCTTACGTGGAGTCGCTTCCGAATGGGGACGAGGTGTTTGCAATAACACGTAAAGAGCACGATTTTCTCGAAAAGGAATTCGGGGAGCAGTCGGAGGTGCTTGTGGAAAAGGCGAGGCGCGGATTTGTGGCTGGAGCCTTGCAGGAGACCGTCAGGCACGGCAAGGACAATTCGGACCACAGTCTCACGCAGAAGCTGGATTCGGTGCTTACGAGCAGGATTCTCGGTTTCCCCCTGCTCATACTCATTCTTCTGGGAGTATTCGGAGCCACTTTCTCCCTGGGAGCATACCCCCAGGGCTGGATTGAAACCGGAGTGGATGCTCTCGCAAGGTACCTGCACGGGGTTATGAAACCCGGGTGGTTCAGCAGTATGCTGATTGACGGGGTCGTACAGGGAGTGGGGGCAGTGATTTCCTTCCTGCCGAACATCGCCATTATGTTCTTCTTCCTGAGTATTTTGGAGGATTCGGGATATATGGCGAGGGCTGCCTTCCTGATGGACAAGGTGATGCACGCCGTGGGGCTGCACGGACGTTCTTTCGTGCCTATGCTCATCGGTTTCGGATGCAATGTGCCTGCGATAATGGCAGCCAAGTCCATTGACAACAGGAGGGAGAGGACGCTGACTATGCTTATGATTCCTTTTATGAGCTGTTCGGCACGTCTTCCGGTCTATATGCTCTTCGTTTCGGCTTTCTTCCCACGTTACAAGGCATTGGTGATGATGGGACTTTACGTGGCAGGGATAGGCTTGTCCATACTGTTTGCATTCATAATGAAACATACCCGGTGGTTCAGGGCGGACAACGAGGATTATGTGTCCGAACTTCCTCCGTTCAGGATGCCCACCTGGAGGAACACCGGTCTGCACATCTGGGAAAGGGTTGCCGACTATCTGCAGAAAATCTCAACCGTGATTCTGGCAGCGTCGGTGATCATCTGGGCATTGGAGTACTTCCCTACCGACAGGACACTCTACGGGGAGAATCCTGAGGAGTCTTACCTCGCTTCCATAGGCAAGGCAGTGGCTCCGGTTATGGAACCGCTTGGGTTTGACTGGAAGATGAATATATGTCTGATTACCGGGCTTCCTGCCAAGGAGGCGATCGTCAGCACTATGGGAATCCTGTACCACGCTTCCCCGGATGACGAGACGGATGGCCAGGACGGGAGACCCCTGTCGGTGGTGCTGCGTGAAGAGGGCATTTTCAACACTGCCTCCGCCTGGTCGTTTATGCTGTTTGTACTGCTTTATTTTCCCTGTGTGGCTACGGTTTCGGCTTTGAGAAAGGAGATTGGGGTCGGATGGGCTGCGTTTACGGTGGTTAATTCAATGGTGCTCGCCTGGGTGGTGGCGTTCTGCGCATTTAACCTTATCAGTGTGTTCATTTAGGCAAACCCACGAGGGGAATCTCCGTTCATAACGTTGAACACGATAGAAGAGACCATAGACTTGAGTTCTGCAATGAAAGCCTGGGCATCGTACTCCCCTCTTTCAATCTGCCGCAACTTCTTCTCCCATATCCCCGTAAGTTCAGCCGACTTGAGCAGTTCCTCACTTATGGTCGCAATGAGTTCCCTGCCCGTCTGTGTGGGAATGAGGTTCTTGCGCTCCTTGCGTATATATTCCCTTTTGAAAAGAGTCTCGATGATGGCAGCCCTTGTGGATGGACGCCCGATCCCGTTTTCCTTGAGCGCATCTCGCAGTTCGTCATTGTCCACGAATTTGCCCGCAGTCTCCATAGCCCTGAGCAATGTCGCCTCGGTATAGGGTTTTGGAGGCTTGGTCCATATTTCCTTTACCAGAGGCTCGTGGGGACCCGATTCCCCCGATGTGAATGTCGGAAGCACAGCATTTTCCTCATTCTGCTGTTCCGCGGACTCGGAATTTTCCTGCTTCAGTTCCACCACCCTCCAACCTGGCTTGATTATCATCTTGCCGGAGGTTTTGAACTCCACCCCGCCCGCTTTGCCATTGACAGTCGTAGTGGAGAATTCGCAATCCGGGTAGAATGCTTCGATGAAGCGTCTCGCCACAAGGTCATAGACCATCCATTCCTCCCTGCCGAGATTGTCCGCAGGCACCCCGGTCGGTATGATTGCGTGGTGGTCGGTTACTTTGGAATTGTCGAAAACCCGCTTTGTCTTGGGCAGTTTCCCGGCTTTGAGTGGTCCGGTGAACTGCGAATAGGCTTTCAATCCATCAAGTATGCCCGGAACTTTGGGATAGATGTCGTCGCTGAGGAAAGTGGTGTCCACACGCGGATAGGTCGTCACTTTCTTTTCGTAGAGGGACTGAATGAGCCTGAGGGTCTGGTCGGCACTGAATCCGTAACGTTTGTTGCAGTCCACCTGAAGTGAGGTCAGGTCATAAAGCCGTGGCGCAGATTCCTTGCCTTTCTTTTCAGTTAAAGCGGTGATTGTAAAATCCTTGTCCTTTATTTCCTGAAGTAATGAATCAGCATCCTCACGGCTCTTGAAACGTCCTTTGGTGCAGGTGAAGAGCGTATTGCGATAGACCGTCTTCAGTTCCCAGAACTGCTCGGGCTTGTAGTTTTCGATTTCATTCTGGCGGTTCACAATGAGAGCCAGAGTCGGCGTCTGGACCCTGCCGATCGAGAGAACCCTGCGGTCCCTCCCGTAGCCGCCGCCATATTTGAGGGAATAAAGCCTGGTTGCATTCATTCCCAGCAGCCAATCCCCTATTGCCCTGCAAAGTCCTGCCTCATAAAGTTTCTGGTACTTCGAGGCATCTTCGAGGTGGTTGAATCCGTCCCGGATAGCTTCCTCTGTCAATGAGGAAATCCAAAGTCTCTTGACGGGGCATTTTGCCCCTGCTTTCTGCATTACCCAGCGCTGTATGAGTTCCCCCTCCTGCCCGGCATCCCCGCAGTTCACTATCATATCGGCAGCCTGCATCAGTTGCTCTATCACTTGAAATTGCGAGATATAAGTGGCATTGTCAATGAGTTTTATGCCAAATCGTGGTGGTATCATCGGAAGTGTCGAAAGCGCCCAGACACGCCATTGCTCCGAATAGTCCTGAGGCTCCTTGAGCGTACAGAGATGTCCGAAGGTCCAGGTCACCTGATAGCCGTTCCCCTCCAGGTACCCGTTCTTCCTGAGCCTGGCTCCGAGCACATCGGCAATTTCCTTGGCGACGCTCGGTTTCTCGGCGATGCAGACTATCATTTCCCGATGAATTTGAATATCTTGTCGGCGTCCGTGAAATCCGGAACCACCAGGTCGGCATAACCGGCTATGACTTCTTCCGGATTGGTGGTGCTGAGTCCCACCACGACGGCTCCGGAGTCACGTCCGGAAATAAGCCCATTGACCGAATCTTCGAAAACCACGCTGTCCCCGGCGTCCGTGCCGAAGAATGACATCGCCTTGAGATAACAATGTGGGGATGGTTTTGACTCGGTGAAGTCTTCGCTCGTGAAGATATGGTCGAACATTCCCGGCAGTTCGGGACGTTTGCTGAACACGCTCTGCATCTTGCGCTGGTTGGAACTTGTGACGATGGCTGTCTTGTACCCTTTTTCACGAGCCGAAAGGATGAATTCGCAGAATCCGGGGATATAGTCATACTGCATCGCTCCCTCCTGCTCGTCGAGTTTGCCGGCGAGTTCCTGCCAGACAATCTTGGGAAAGTAATTCTGGAAAATGGAAATCAGCGTGCATCCTTTGATTTCCAATCCGAAATTCTCCCTGCCGAGGTATGTCTTGCCGATTTCATTCCAGAATCCGGTGTAGTATTTCTCGCTGTCTGTCACAACTCCGTCAAAATCGAACAGGAGTGCCTTGTTTTTTTTCGTATCTCCCATAGAACCTGTAATTCAATGTACCTTTCCGGACCCGGATTCATCCATATCCGAGGATGCTTTGTAATCCTCAAAAAATAAGTTGCATCATCTTTGAAAATCTTTCCGGTTTATATTTCCTCCCTCATCAGTCACATAGCTACGGCTATGCTCCCTCTTCGGGTGAAAATCTGACCTCGGAAATCCAATTCAAATCTGACACAACTTATCTTTTTCGAATTACTTTCCGATTCCGGACGGCAAATTTAAGAAATATATTTCAAGAGTACAGAACAGAATGTGTGACATCGGCAGAAATGTGTAAATTTGCAGACGATTGTTGAATCCTGGGCAAAATCCGGAGCCCTGCTTTATGGAATATGATTTATGACAGCCAATCTGAAAGACACCGAACTGTTTCTGACCCAATATATGCTCAGATACTGCACCGCTTCGGGATACCTCCACGGTGTCCTGCCTGAAACTGCGGACATAGATGAAAAATGGAAGGAACTCGCACCGGAACTCTGTGCCGATGCCGTCAGGGAGTTCAACGGCTACCCTGAATTCTGTCTTGCCTGTGCAGGCTATATGGGTATGGCGACCGCATTTTTCTGGGATGTCGACTGGGAGAGGTACGGAAAGGAGGACTATGGATTTTTCCGGGGTCCCGATGGGTTCGACAATATGGATGAGCACATTTTATGGACACTTCTGAACAGGCCTGAGGGTTCCGCAGATGAAAAGAGGGCGGTCGAGACTATGCAGTCCCTGAGTTGCGAGATGAAGCACCTGATGGACAAATCCTGTGTCGAAAGGGGCACTGCAGATACCTACAGGCTGTTTCTGGCTGCAATGGGAGTGATGTTCAAGACCGGTGCAGGCATTGAACTGGAGAGATTGGGATATAAATTCGAGAAAATGCGATGAGACACGACGACACAATCTGTGCGCCTGCCACCATTCCCGGTGCGGGTGCCATTTCAGTGATAAGAGTAAGCGGTCCTGAGGCTCTGACGTATGCGGACCGCCTCATTCAGCCCTTGGGCAAGTCCGCCGCGGAAGCCGGAGAACCGGGTGCGTTTACTTCAGCCAGAGGATATACCATACGTTTCGGGACAATCTCCGATGAAAACGGAGCCCCGGTCGATGAAGTTCTCGTCAGCATATTCAAAGCCCCCCATTCCTATACCGGAGAAAATTCGGTGGAAATTTCCTGTCACGCCTCCACATTCATAGTTTCAGAAATCCTGCGTCTGCTGAACAGCCTCGGATGCAGGAACGCAGAACCTGGAGAATTTACCCGCAGAGCCTTCCTGAACGGCAAAATGGACCTTTCGCAGGCTGAGGCTGTTGCAGATGTCATAGCATCCACTTCCGCATATTCGCATAAAGTGGCATTTTCCCAATTGAAAGGCGGTATTTCCAAAGAATTGGCTTCGATACGCGAGCAACTGCTGCACCTGATGT
>JBJEJT010000166.1:0-3394 GCA_051878255.1 Candidatus Cryptobacteroides sp.
GTTGCCCAATGCCAAAAGTTTGAGAATCAACCTGAATTTCCTTTCAGGAGAACTTCCGGACTGGCTTCTCTATCATCCCCATTTGTTGGACTGGTTCCCCGAGACCTTCATTTTCGTCCAGCAGGAAAAAGGCATCGACACACGAGGGGAGATGGTAGGGTTCAACAATGTGCCGGCAGATTTTGAATACTATTACGGAGCATTCCCGAAATACCGTGAGAAGTATTACATAAGTGAACAAGAAACGGAGGACGAATAGATGAACAGATATTGCAATATAGTATTTTTCGCCGCATTGTTGCTCATAGGAGGGTGCAGCAAGGAACCTGCGTCCGTACCGGGACCTTCCGTACCCCAGGTTTCCTGCGAAGACTGTGAGGCGGGGGAACTGCTCGTGAAGTTTTCTCCCCAGGTCTCCGATGCCATAGAGCAGCTTGCGTCAGAAGGTAGGATAGAAATCCTGACCCGTTCGCAGGCAATGCCTCCTACGGCAGAGGAAATCCTGTCCGTGCTCGGTCCTTTCTCTCTCGAAAGGGTTTTCCCCGTAGATGAGGCGAATGAGGCCCGCACAAGAGAGGCGGGACTGCATCTGTGGTATATCGTGAAATTCGACGAGTCTATAGGGACGGTTTCCGCGATGCAGCGTCTTTCTGCCCTGGGCGATGTCTCCAAAGTCCAGTTGAACACCCGTGTGAATCCCTCTTTCAGGAAGGATGCCAAATTTGTGACAGTAAGCGAGAAACTTGCAACCAAGGCTGCTTCAAATGTCGTCTTCCCATTCAACGACCCGCTTCTGAAGAATCAGTGGGGTTATATCAACATCGGGGATTATGATTTCGACCACGACCGCGACGACGGCATCCACAGCATTGCTGGTTCGGACGTCAATTGTCTGGAGGCTTGGGAATTGTGCCAGGGCGACCCTTCCATCATAGTCGCTGTCCTGGATGAGGGAGTGATGTACAATCATCCCGACCTTGCAGCCAATATGTGGAGGAATGAGAAAGAGACGTACAATTCCGGCACGGATGCAGACGGGAACGGATACAAGGGCGATCTGTACGGCTACAATTTTGTCCGCGACACTCCCTTGATCACTTGCAACAAGAGTGGGGATTCCGGGCACGGCACGCACGTGGCAGGCACCATTGCCGCCGTCAATGGAAACGGTGTGGGGGTGTGCGGAATCGCAGGTGGAGACGGTACTCCCGGTTCGGGCGTCAAGATAATGTCCTGCCAGGTTTTCGACGACGGTGTCGGAGTTTCCCTCTGGGGAGAGGTGAGGGCCATAAAATATGCCGCCGACAACGGTGCGGTCATATTGCAGTGCAGTTGGGGGTACAATTCGGCAAAGGCAAATCCTATTTACGGCTTTACGCCCGGCTTGGCTTCCGAAAAGGAGTGGGAACAGACCTATCCCCTCGAGAAAGAGGCGCTGGACTATTTCATCCACAATGCAGGCTCTCCCAATGGAGTGATCGACGGTGGTCTTGCCGTCTTTGCATCCGGCAATGAGTACGCATCCCAGGCAGCCTTCCCGGCAGCATATTCCAAATGCGTATGTGTCAGTGCAATAGCGGCAGACTACACACCTGCCTCCTATTCAAATTACGACAGTCAGGTGACTTTGTCCGCACCCGGAGGCGACGGTGAATATCACGGCCGTCCCGGAGTCGATGACGATTACCTTGGCGATGAGCAGCAGGGCCAGATCCTTTCTACGCTCGCTGTGGGCAACGATGCAGTTTACGGCTACTATGAGGGGACTTCGATGTCCTGCCCCCACGTGTCCGGAGTCGCGGCTCTCGGCCTGTCCTATGCCGCCAAACTGCACAAGCATTTCACGGCAGAACAGTTCATTGCCCTTATGCAGGAGTCTGGAAGGGATTTGGACATATATTTCACGGGCAAGAAAGGCTACTATTACAATCATACTTCCGCCGGTTCATCCCTTACCATAATGAACCTTGCGGATTATAAAGGCAAGATGGGCAGGCTCGTGGACGCAGGCTCGCTGCTCAAGACCATTGCCGATGAAAATGTCGGAAGCCCGATGAAGTTGCCCAATTTCTACCTCGCCCCCGAATCAACCCGTTCCATATCGCTTGACAGATACTTCGATTGCACCACTCCTGCCGGTTTTTCCGTAACTTCCGGGAATAGGGACATAGTGGAGGCGGATGTGGATGACAGGGGAGTCCTGACACTCAGGGCGAAAGAATGCGGAGTGACGAACATCACTGTGACCCCGTCAGGCGGCGCTGCCCAAACTGTCAGTGTGACTGTAAGAGATGGCGCAAATGAAAATGGTTGGCTTTAACACCTTGCATTTATGAAATGGCTTGAAAATATATTGGTTTGTCTTTTGCCTTTTGCCGTCCTTCTTTGTTCCTGCACGAAGGAACTTCCCGAAGAACAGCCTATGGAGGTCACTTACAACAGTATTTCCGGAGTATGGGAACTGACGGAATGGAACGGACAGGAACTTGCGGAGGACTCTTACTTCTGGATGTCTATCAACAGGAGTGACCACAAAGTCACAATATACCAGAAAATCGACAGTATGTACGGACGCATAATCACGGGAACTTGCGAACTGCGGAAAAAAGAACTTGTAGGCAGCATAATTTCCGGCGTATATGACTATGGTGCCGGAGACTGGTCGCACGAATACCTGATTACGGGTATATGGCCTTCCGGAACTATGGTCTGGAAAGTGCTTGACAGCGATCCGGAGGATGTGTCCGTTTACACCAGGCACGATGAGATACCTTCCTGGGTGCTTGAAGATTGCATAGAATGATTCTGATAGACAATAATCATTAAATTTTATAAATCAACAATGAAAAAAAGTATCAAACGTTTTGCATTTGCCTTCGTGGCGATGTTGGGCGCAGCCTGTACGGAACTGAAGCCCGAGGCCCCTTCCTTGCCTTCCGTTGAGGTATGTGAGGTCACTCTCTCTGAAGACGAGACCAGTGCGACAGTCGAGATTATTCCTTCAACCAATACTGCCGAGATTCATTGGATATGTGTCGAGGACGGTGGTGTCGAGTACGAAAACGGCACGATCAGCAACGAGAAGTTCATACTTACTCTTCCCGGCATCAAATTGGATACAGACTACACCCTTAAAGTGTGGACCAAGAATGTGACCGGAGAGAGTGGGAAAGTGGAGAAGAAATTCAATTTCAAGGCTGAAGAAATTCTCAAGGAATTGGTTGAGATCGAGAAATTGAATGCGACCTCGATTACTATGAGTGTCCGTGTTACCAAGAGTGTGAAATGCTCGCGTTTCGTTATCGGCGCCCAGAAGAAATTGATGAAGCAGGTCTATGAAGACGGAACTTCCGAGATGGTTCCTTTCTTCAGGGAAGAGGATTTTATCGAGCAG
>JBJEJT010000167.1:0-3390 GCA_051878255.1 Candidatus Cryptobacteroides sp.
AGGCTACGGCTGAATGGACCGTGGACATAAGGCGGGACGGCGAATACGCAGTCTATGTTACCTGGCGCAGTTTTCCGGAGAGCACCGAGAATGCACATTATTCAGTCACCCACGCAGGAGGGGTCAGCAGTTTTCTCGTGAACCAGAAGATGGGCGGAGGCACCTGGATTTATCTCGGCACTTTCCCGTTCCGTGCCGGCACGCCTGCCAGGATAAGCCTCGATTCTGGAGAGGGGACGGGAGTCCTGAGCGCCGATGCGGTGCGGATTGGCGGAGGCAGGGGTAACATAGCCAGAGGTCCTGCCAAGGAGGTTTCCGGGCTGCCCAGAGGGCTGGAAGGTGCCCGTTATTCACTCCAATGGAACGGTGCCCCCGTGAAAGTATGGCACCCCTGGAACGAAGAGGAAAACGACTACAGGGACGACTACACCAGCCGGGGACTCTGGACCGGGTGGATAAGCGGTGGCTCGCAGATGAACCGTAAAGAGGACGGGCTCGGAATACCCCTGGACCTGGCGCTCGCATTCCATACCGATGCCGGGACAGCCCTCAGGGACACCACCATAGGCACCCTGGTCCTCTATTCGTCTTCCAACGAGGGCAAGAAGGCACTGCCATCCGGAGAAAAGATGTCCACCAGCAGGGAATATGCCCATCTGGTCCAGTCACAGGTGGTTTCAGACATAAGGGAAAGTTTTGGAGGAAACTGGACAAGGAGGGAGATACGGGACAGGGCATATATGGAAACACGCAGCCCGGCTTGCCCGTCGATGATACTCGAACTGCTTTCCCACCAGAATTTCAACGATATGAAATACGGTCTCGACCCGGCTTTCCGTTTCGTGGCTTCGAGGGCAGTCTATAAGGGTATGCTCAAGTACCTGTCAAACCGTTACGGGACGGATTACGCAGTGCAGCCTCTGCCGGTGGAAGCATTCGCTGCCGTTCTGGAGGGGGATGAGGTCTGCCTGAGTTGGAAACCCCGGGAGGACAGACTTGAGCCTACCGCCGCAGCTGAGAAGTATCTTCTCGAAACCCGCAGGGATGGCGGGGCTTTCGGCACTCCGGAATTTGTGGAGACTGAAAGCATTGGCGACAGGGTGTGCTGCAGGGTCAAAGTCGGGAAAGGCTCCGTATGGAGTTTCAGGGTGTCTGCGTGGAACAGGGGTGGCATATCTTTCCCATCCGAGACACTGTCTGTGGGAATACCTTTGGAATCAAAGGGGAAAGTGCTGATTGTCAATAATTTCGACAGGGTGTCGGCACCGGTCTATTTCGAAGACGAATCCATAGCCGGATTCAATGCCGACCTGGACAGCGGAGCCGACTATATCAGAAGCATAAACTATGTGGGGGAAATGTACGAGTTCCGCAGGAGCCTGGACTGGGCTGACGACGATTGTCCCGGATTCGGAGCCTCCTACACCGACTGCGCCGAATTATGTCCGGCAGGCAACAGTTTTGACTACACAGCCCTGCACGGACACGCACTGCTGGTTTTGGGCTATTGTTTCGATTCTATGAGTGCGGCGGCGCTCGGGCAGTTGGCTGAGATTCCGGATTCCGGCGACAGGACAGCCATTGACCTGATCTGCGGGAAACAGGTCTCCACACCTGCCCCTGACGGAATCAGATACAGCATCTTCCCAAAAGAACTGCGTTCCGCACTGATGCTGTCCGGATGCCCTCTGATAGTTTCCGGCTCATACATTGGCAGCGAGGGCGCCGGAGGCATATACAGGGAAACCGTTCCGGACCCCGATGTCGCGGGATTCACGGCAAATAGACTCGGCTTCAGACTGATGAACAGCAGGGCGAGCCGCAGGGGCGTTTACAGATGGACCGGAAAGGACAAACGCAATTCCGGGAAATTCAATATGGCATTTTCAGATACTATCTACCGTGTCGAGTCGCCGGACGGGATTGTGCCTGCCAATGCGGACGCGAAGACCATAATCAGATATGCCGACAGCGGAATCTCGGCTGCAATAGCCTACGACGGCGGAAACGGCAAGGCTGTGAGTTTCGGGTTCCCTATCGAATGTATAACTGAACCAGAGGACATTGAAGATATTTTCAGATACTGCCTGGATTTCTTCAGCAAAAATGAGGAACTATGACACAACGGGAAAGAGACATAATCCGCCTCATCAAATCGGAGGTCAAGCCGGCTTTGGGATGTACGGAACCGATTGCCGTAGCCCTCGCCTGCGCAAAGGCAATGGAACTGTTGCGCACGGTGTGCCCCGTAGGGGAGGCTTCGGTGACGGTGGAAGTGAGTGGGAACATACTCAAGAACGGGATGGGCGTGGGAATACCCGGCACCGGAATGGTGGGGCTGGAAATCGCGGCAGCTCTCGGGGTGACCTGCGGGAAATCCGAGTATGGGCTTGAAGTACTGCACGACCTGTGTCCGGATGCAGTCGGGAAAGCCCGGAAAATGCTCGGGGATGGCAGGGTTGAAATCCGGATGAGCCGGGATGAAAGGTTGCTCTATGTCAAAGCAATGGTTAGGGTGGCAGCCCCTCAGGAAACGCATACCGCCGTGGCAGTCATAGCCGATGCCCACGACCGGTTCATCGAGACAGGCGTGGACGGAGTGGTGGAACAACTTGCTTCCGGGCTGGATGAAGCCGGCAGGCAGGAGGAAGAACAGTCTCTGGGGGCAGAACTTACGGTCGCGGAGATTTACGACTTTGCCGGAACGGTGGACTTCAGGGACATAGAATTCATCCTCGAGTCGAAGACTATGAACCTGAGGCTTGCGGAGGAAGGACTTCGGGGCAACTACGGACTCAAGGTGGGCAAGACCATCGCAGACAAGAGATTCGAGGCAGTATATGGAAAAGACTTCCTCAGTTATGCTATGAGCCTCACCGCAGCCGCCTCCGATGCCCGTATGGCAGGATGCACCTTGCCGGCTATGAGCAATTCTGGCAGCGGGAACCAGGGTATTACCGTGACGATGCCTGTGATTGCATACGCCCTGCACTATGGCGTTGATGACGAGAAACTTGCAAGGGCTCTGGCGTTGAGCCATCTCATAGCCATACACATCAAATCCTATCTCGGACGGCTGTCTGCCCTGTGCGGCTGTGTGGTGGCTTCCACCGGGTCGTCCTGCGGTCTGGTTTTCATCCAGGACGGCACACTTGAGCAGGTCTGCAACACCATAAAGAATATGGTGGGCAACATTACCGGAATGGTCTGCGACGGGGCAAAGGTGGGATGTGCCCTGAAAGTGGCTTCCGGAGTGGCAAGTTCGGTGCAGTCCGCAGTGCTGGCATTGGACGACACCTGCATCTCGTCGAGGGAAGGAATCATTGAGGACGACATCGAGAAGACCATACGCAACCTCGGCAGCATAGGTTCGGTGGGGATGAAGTACAC
>JBJEJT010000168.1:0-14196 GCA_051878255.1 Candidatus Cryptobacteroides sp.
ACCTCCCTTTCGGCAAGTTTCTCCGAGCCGTGGCTTTTCGGAAAGAAGCCGACCGCGCTCAACCTTAGTCTATACTACACCCGCCAGACCAACTTCTACCTCGCGTTCAATATCCTGAACAACGACCAATATATGGAAGTCTATGGATTTGCAGCGGGTCTCGGTACCCGCCTGAAATGGCCAGACAACTACTTCGTCCTCTACAATCAACTCAGTTGGCAGACCTACAAACTTCAGGACTGGCAGTACAACTTCCTGTTCAATACGGGAATATCGCACAACTTCAACTGGCTCATCAGCCTTTCGAGAAACTCCACCGACCAGCAGATTTATCCTCGTCAGGGTTCGGACTTCTCTTTCTCCATCCAGCTGACTCCGCCATATTCCCTTTTCAGGAAATCGGGTCTGAAAGGGTATGACGACAACGGCAATCCTGTGATGGCGTCCAATTGGAAGGAAATCAACTACAACCTCTATTCGTCCGAAGACAGGTACAAGTGGATTGAGTACCACAAGTGGCAGTTCAAGGGGTCGGTCTATACAAAACTTGTGGGCGACCTCGTCCTTATGACCAGAATACAGTTCGGTTATCTGGGCTACTACAACAGGAACTGGGGCTATTCTCCGTTCGAAGGTTTCCGAGTGGGAGGTGACGGCATGTCAGGATATGACACTTACGGTTCCGACATCATTTCCCTCAGGGGTTACGAAAACTACTCCCTCACTCCGACCAGTACGTCGCAGTACAATTCTTCTGGCAATTACTACTGCGGTAATGTCTATGACAAGTTCACTGTCGAACTCCGCTATCCTGTGGTGCTCCAGCCTCAGTCCACAATCTATGTGCTCGGCTTCCTTGAAGCCGGAAACTGTTGGGCGGACATCAGGAATTTCAACCCTTTCCAGGTCAAGAGGTCTGCCGGCGTGGGCGTGAGAGTGTTCCTGCCGATGTTCGGACTCCTCGGAGTGGATTGGGGATGGGGATTCGACGACCCTGTGAACGGAAAGAGCCAGTTCCACTTCGTTATCGGACAGCAGTTCTAAATGATTGGTTCAATAATTGTTGTACGGTAGCCCTGTTTCGGATGAAACAATGAAAAATATGGATAATTAAATTAACAGATATGAAAAGAATTCTTACCATTTGCGCCGCTGTCTTTGTTGCGGCATCGGCATTCGCCCAGCAGAAAACAGGTTATGTGAACACCACGGAACTCATCCAGCTGCAGCCGGCGATGGACACTGTCCGCACTCAGCTTGAAAGCGCCCAGAAAGAGACTTATGAAACTTACCAGGCTATGCTTGAGGAGTATCAGACCAAAGCCACGACCTATCAGCAGAAGCAGGCTTCCTGGACTACTGCAATCAGGGAAAGCAAGCAGAAGGAACTCAATGAGATAGGCAACCGCATCCAGGAATTCGAGCAGACTGCCAACCAGGACCTCCAGCAGATGCAACAGATGCTTCAGGCACCGATTTACCAGAAGGTGAACGAGGAAATCCAGAGTCTTGCCAAAGCCAAGGGACTTGCATTCGTCTTCGACATAGCTTCCGTGCTTTACATCGACCCTGCCCAGAGCATCGACCTCACTCCTGAACTCAGGACCATACTCGGAATCCCTGAGGGACGCACTCTCCAGGCTCTCCAGGAGGAGTTGCAGGCAAAGGCTGCAGCCCAGCAGCAGTAATTTGCAAAAAGGGCGATTTCTGCGTTACGCTCCTTTTATCAAATTATTGTAACAAGTGGAAATCATCAGTTCCACAAGCGCCACAATAACACTCGACAAAATAACACCACATACGCTATATGCAACACAAAGTAATTGATACTGATGATGTTGTGATTAGGTTTGCAGGAGACTCAGGTGACGGTATGCAGCTCACCGGGTCTCTTTTTGCAAATACCTCCGCCTGCATAGGCAACGGCTTGTCCACTTTCCCCGACTACCCCGCTGAAATCAGGGCACCCCACGGAATCGTGGCTGGTGTATCTGGCTTCCAGGTCCATATCGGCAATACCAAAGTAAATACTCCGGGAGACTACTGCGACTTGCTCGTGGCTATGAATCCTGCAGCCCTCAAGGCAAACGCCAGATGGTGCAAACGCACCGCAATGGTTATTCTCGACGAGGACACATTCACTCCCGAAGACATAAGGAAAGCCGGTTTCAAGTCTGACGACCCCATCTCCGAAATGTATCTGGAGGACAGGACCATAATCCCTGCCCCAATCAGCAGGCTGACCCAGGAAAGTCTCAAGGACAGCGGTCTGGACTTCAAGACTGTCTCAAAGTGCAAGAATATGTTCACTCTCGGGATGGCTTGTTTCATCTACAGCCGTCCGCTGGACCACATCTATTCCTATCTGGACGGCAAGTTCTCCGGGAAGCATCCCGAACTCATAGCGCCCAACCGCAAGGTGCTTTTTGACGGATTCAACTACGCATCCAATATCCACGCAATCCCGAACACTTACAGGATTGCTCCGGCTAAACTTGAAAAAGGTATCTGGCGCAACATCAGCGGCAACCAGGCTACTGCCTGGGGACTGATGGCGGCCGCGGAGAAATCCGGACTCCAGCTTTTCTGCGGTTCATATCCCATAACTCCTGCCACTGCCATACTTGAGGAACTTGCACTCTGGAAGAGCCTTGGTGTGAAGACCGTGCAGGCAGAGGACGAGATTGCCGGGATATGTACTGCCATAGGGGCAGCCTTTGCCGGTTCACTCGCAGTCACGACCACTTCCGGTCCGGGGCTTTCGCTCAAGTCGGAGGCTCTCGGGCTTGCCGTGATGACAGAACTGCCACTTGTGGTGGTGGATGTGCAGAGAGCCGGTCCGTCCACGGGTATTCCGACCAAGACGGAGCAGACCGATCTGAACCAGGTGCTCTACGGACGCAATGGGGAGTGTCCGCTGGTCGTGATGGCAGCCCATTCCCCTTCCGACTGTTTCAATGCAGCTTTCAATGCAGCCAGGATTGCCGTGGAGCGTATGACCCCGGTGGTGCTGTTGAGCGAGGGCTATCTCGCCAACGGTTCGGAGCCTTGGCGCATCCCCCAGATGAAGGACCTCCCGCAAATCGTGCCGCCTTTCGCCCGTCCGACCGACCAGCCTTTCCAGCCTTTTGCCCGTGATGCCCAGACCTTTGCCCGCAGATGGGCAGTACCTGGAATGGCAGGCTTTGAACACCGTGTGGGAGGACTGGAGAAGAACACCGAGGGCGTGCTCAGTTCCGACCCTGCCAATCACGAGAAGATGGTCGCCGAAAGGGCGGAAAAGGTGCGCAGGGTTGCAGACTGCATCCCCGGTTTGGCGGTGGAGGGCTCCCAGGACGCAGAGTTGCTCATTGTCGGCTGGGGTGGTACCTATGGTCATCTCCGCTGCGCACTCGACGTCCTCGAAGCAGATGATGCCTGTGCCGGGAGAGTGGCTCTGGCACATTTCGACTACATAAACCCTCTTCCATCCAACACTGCCGAAGTTTTCGCAAGGCATCCGCACATACTTGTCTGCGAGCTCAATTCCGGACAGTTCGCCGGTTGGTTGAGGAACAATCTGCCTCAGTTCACCTATCTGCAGTGTAACAAGGTGCAGGGACAGCCTTTTCTTGTACACGAGATTACCGATGCAGTCAGGAACATTTTGTCAAAGGAGGAATAGACTATGCCGAGATATACTTTCAAGGAATTCAAATCCGACCAGCAGGTGCGCTGGTGCCCGGGTTGCGGAGACCACGCCGTGCTGACTGCCCTCCAGAGAGCCCTCCCGGACGTGACCGAAATCCTGGGTTACGGAAAGGAACGCTATGTGGTGGTTTCAGGGATAGGCTGTTCGTCCAGGCTACCCTATTATATGGACACCTATGGTTTCCACTCCATTCACGGACGAGCCACAGCCATATCCACGGGAATCAAGGTCGCCAATCCCAACCTGACCGTGTGGCAGGCTTGCGGTGACGGGGATGCCCTCGCAATCGGCGGAAACCATTTCATACACGCCATACGCAGGAACATAGACATCAACATCGTCCTGTTCAACAACCAGATTTACGGACTTACCAAGGGGCAGTATTCCCCGACATCCCGTTTCGGTGCCATTACCAAGACCTCCCCGTACGGTACTGTGGAGCATCCTTTCAACCCCGGTTCACTCGTACTCGGAGCCAAGGGGACATTCTTCGCCCGCAGCATAGACGTGAACGTGGCATTGAGCGAGGAAATTATGACCGAAGCAGCCAAGCACGACGGATGCTCCGTGATGGAAATGCTGACCAACTGCGTGATATTCAACAATGGGGCACATTCGGCACTTACCGACAGGGAGACCGTTGCGGACCGGACCATTGTCCTGCGCCACGGGGAGAAGATGGTATTCGGCAAGAACCGCGACAAGGGTCTGATGCTCGACGGTATGGGGTTGAAAGTGGCTACGATAGGGGAGGATGGGGTCACGCTCGACGACATTCTCACCCACGATGCCACCAGCGCCAATGCCGGAATCCATATGATGCTCGCGGATATGAAATATCCGGACTATCCGGTCGCGCTCGGGGTCATACGCAATGTCGCCGACGTGACCTATGACGATGGAGTTCGGGACCAGATAGAGCAGGTCAGGGCTAAATCCTCGATCCGATGTATGGATGACCTCCTGCAAAGCGGGAGCACCTGGACTGTTGAATGACCTATGCGGAAAAATTTTTGACACAACCACGCCGGCACGACTGCCGGGCTAAAACCAATAATATGAAAACTAGTAAGATAATGGCCTCATTGGAGGCAAAGTACGGCGAGCAGAAAGAGTATTTGCAGGCTGTCCGCGAAGTGCTTGAGACGATTGAAGACACTTACAACCAGCATCCTGAGTTCGAGGATGCGAAAATCGTGGAAAGGCTTGTGGAGCCGGACCGTATCTTCACTTTCAAGGTAACCTGGGTGGACGACAGGGGGGAAATCCAGGTGAATACGGGTTACAGGGTTCAGTTCAACTGTGCGATAGGTCCATACAAGGGTGGACTCAGGTTCCATCCGGCAGTGAATGTCTCGATGCTCAAGTTCCTCGGATTCGAGCAGACTTTCAAGAATGCACTCACAACCCTCCCTATGGGTGGCG
The DNA here is from genome assembly GCA_051878255.1 of Candidatus Cryptobacteroides sp. Taxonomy (GTDB): domain Bacteria; phylum Bacteroidota; class Bacteroidia; order Bacteroidales; family UBA932; genus Cryptobacteroides. The sequence goes on from JBJEJT010000168.1 coordinate 5,117, forward strand.
GCAAGGGTGGTTCCGACTTCAATCCCAAAGGCAAGTCAGATGCCGAGATAATGCGTTTCTGCCAAGCCTTTATGCTGGAACTCTGGCGCAATATAGGTCCTGATACGGATGTGCCTGCGGGAGACGTGGGTGTGGGCGGACGTGAAATCGGCTACCTCTTCGGGATGTACAAGAAACTCGCCCGTGAGCACACAGGAGTACTTACCGGCAAGGGAATGGATTGGGGTGGCTCCCTCATCCGTCCCGAAGCCACGGGTTTCGGAGCCGTCTATTTCGTACAGCATATGCTCCACCACGCAGGCGACGACATCAAGGGCAAGAAAGTTGCCATTTCCGGCTTCGGAAACGTGGCTTGGGGTACGGCAAAGAAAGCCACTGAACTCGGGGCTCAGGTGATAGCCATATCGGGACCGGACGGGGTGATCTGCGACCCGGAGGGAATGAACGACGAAAAAATTGCCTATATGCTCGAACTCAGGGCTTCCAACAACAATGTGGTGGCTCCGTTTGCGGACAAGTTCCCGTCTTCCACATTCATCCCCGGCAAAAAGGCTTGGAGCGTGAAATGCGACATTGCTATGCCTTGCGCTTTCCAGAACGAACTTGAAGAGGATGATGCCAAGGAGTTGATAGCCAACGGTGTACAGTTGGTGGCAGAGGTTTCCAATATGGGTTGCACACCGGAGGCAATAGCGGCTTTCCAGCAGGCAGGCATCAATTTCGCCCCTGGCAAGGCCGTGAATGCAGGCGGAGTGGCAACTTCCGGACTTGAGATGACCCAGAACGCAATGCACCTGTCCTGGAGTGCCGAGGAAGTGGATGCGAAACTGCACTGGATTATGAAGAGCATACACGAGACCTGCGTGAAGCACGGCACCGAACCGTCCGGCTATGTGAACTATGTCAAGGGAGCCAACATCGCCGGGTTTATGAAGGTGGCAGGAGCTATGCTCGACCAGGGCGTGATTTAGTCTGGAATCCAGATGTTTCCAAAATCCGGTAACGGCGCATTATCGTTGGTTTCGATTGCCGTTATCGGATTATTTTGTAAATTTGCGCCGCTTTTGCGTTTGTGCAAACTGGAAATCAAATTAAATATAATATGTCAGACAAGAAATTTTCAGTCAAGTATCACGTACTTCTTCCGATTCTGTTGCTTGTGAGCATCTTTCTCTTTGTGATGCCGACAGAGTGGTTCGGAATCGATGGACTGACAATAGTGCAGCAGAGGACTATAGCTCTGTTCGTTTTCGCCGCGTTTATGTGGATAATAGAGGCTGTACCTGCCTGGGCTACATCCATCATCACGATGGTACTGCTCATCTTCACGGTCTCCAACGGTCAGTTCGCTTTTCTGCGTTCAGGTGAAAATATCGGTACGCTTGTAAGTTACAAGGACTTTATGGCGCAGTTCGCAAGCCCTACCATTATGCTCTTTATGGGAGGTTTCGTGCTTGCAATCGCGGCAACCAAGGTCGGTCTCGATGTGGTGCTTGCAAAAGTGCTTCTTGCGCCTTTCGGGAAAAACCCCAAGACGGTGCTCCTTGGCATACTGCTCGTAGTGGCTGTATTCTCGATGTTTATGAGCAACACTGCCACTGCGGCGATGATGCTGGCTTTCCTTGCACCGGTACTCAAGAACCTGCCTGCTGACGGAAAGGGGCGCATCGGTCTCGCCCTCGCGATCCCTATTGGTGCCAACATCGGAGGAATTGGAACTCCTATCGGAACCCCACCGAATGTAATCGCTCTCGGTTACCTGAAAGAAAACCTCGGAATCGACATCGGCTTCGGGGAGTGGTGTATGAGGATGGTCCCTTTTGTGATCGTTATGCTTCTCATCGCCTGGGTCGTCCTCCTTATTCTATTCCCGTTCAAGGCCAAGGAGATTAAACTGGAGATCAATGCAGAACGCAAGAAGGACTTCCATTTCTGGGTCGTGGCAGCCACTTTCGTCATTACGATTATCCTCTGGCTCATCCCTGAAAGAATCACAGGGCTTAACTCCTACGAAGTGGCTCTCATTCCTTTCGCAGTATTCGTTGCGACAGGAGTGTTCTCAAAAAATGATTTCAAGGAAATCAACTGGGATGTGCTCTGGATGGTTGCCGGTGGACTTGCCCTCGGAACTGCCCTGATGAAGACAGGTCTTGCGGAGACCCTCGTGTCTGCCATTCCGTTCTCGACGATGCCTGCCCTGCTGGTCATAGTCGTTTCCGGAATCGTGGGATATGCAATCGCGAACTTCCTTTCCCACACATCTGCGGCGAACCTGCTTCTTCCGATTCTCGTGACTGTTGCCGGCGCAGTGGATCTGACCGGTTTCGGTGGCTCTTCTGCTCTGCTCATCGGCCTTGCAATCTCGACTTCGGTTGCAATGATCCTGCCTATTTCCACCCCGCCGAATGCCATCGCATCTTCCACAGGTCTCGTCGAGACCAAGGATATGGCAAAGGTTGGCGTGATTATGGGAGTCGTGGGACTTGTACTCGGGTATGCTGTTCTCATATTCATAGGCTTCTGATTTAGTTAAAAAAGCATTATATTTGCAGCGGTTTGTCAAGATGGCAGACCGCTTTTTTGTGCCGGCTGGTCACGGAAAAGACGATTTAACAAAAGATATTCTAAAATAATATGAAGAAATTATTTTGGCTTGCTCTCATCCTGCCGGTTTCGGTTGTTTCGCTTTCTGCCGCGGAAAAAGAGGATACCAAGTCCGAAAAGAAAAGTGCCGTCAAAGAACATATACTCGGTCATTACAAGCTCTACGGGTTTGTGCGCAACTATATGTCGTACGACAACCGTGAGTCCCTTGCCGGGACCGGAGACCTCTACTATTATCTTCCCAAAGACAGCAACCTGAACGAAGCCGGGGAAGACCTGAACCAGAAGAACCAGTTCCGTTTCCTGGCAATCACTTCCCGCCTGGGAGTCAATGTGAGTGGCTACAAGGCAGGCAATACCGAGTTCGGAGGCAAGATTGAGGCTGACTTCTATGCGGGGCTTACCGGGGTTACCGGGACCGCGACCTTTCGTCTGCGCCAGGCTTATCTGACCTTGGGATGGAAAGACCTGCCTATGGGTGGGGAAAACAAGGCTGCCGTGAACCTCAAAATCGGTCAGGCGTGGCATCCTATGGCAGCGGATATATGTCCAGTGTTCACTCTCGAATCAGGTGTGCCTTTCGGACCGTTCAGCCGCACCCCGCAGGTGACGATGGATGCGGACCTCGGACAGCATTTCACCCTCACGGCTTCGGCTCTGTGGCAGATGCAGTACACCTCCACCGGTCCTGACGGAGCCTCTGCAAATTACATCAAATACTCCTGCACACCGGAAATATACCTGGGCGTCAGCGGCAGGACCGAACATTTCCTCGCAAGGGTCGGCGTGGACATCCTCAGCATCAAGCCCCGTACGACAGGGACTGCATATCTCGAGGCTTTCGGTACCGACGAGGGGACGGGTCTGTTCAAGAGTGGCACCGTGAAGGTATCTGACCGCATCACCACTTTCTCTCCTTTTGTCTATCTGCAATATGTGAACAAGGGTTTCGCCGTGAAGGCAAAGACGGTTCTTTCCCAGGCGGGGGAGCATATCAACCTCCAGGGAGGCTACGGAATCACTAAGAAATACACTGCCCAGGGGGAGGACGGACATTGGGAATACGCCCCGACAAATGCCTCATCCACCTGGGTTACATTCTCTTATGGAACGAAATGGGTGCCGATGATTTTCGTGGGCTACTACAAGAACCTCGGTTCATTCACCGACCTGTACAGCATCAACGGGGACGGTAGGGTGCTCGAATCGGATTTCTATTTTGCAAAGAACAGTTTCAAGAATCTGAATCAGATGGTGAGAGTTTGTCCGTCCATCACTTACAACATAGGCAAGTTCTTTACCATCGGTCTGGACTATGAACTTACCGGGGCACAGTATGGCACTCCTTACAACGGTACTGTCATCAATTCCAAAGGGGAGGTGGAAACTGCCAAGTTCTACAACAGCCGTGGACTTGCCACAGACAATCTGCACTGGATTTGGAACCACAGGGTGCAGGCAATGTTCAAATTCACTTTCTGATTCTGCGTGAACATAGTACCTGACATATTGGCTCAGCTTTTCGGCAGGCATTTCGGTTTTCTTCCCTGTTCTGTCGCGGCATTGTGCGGGTCGGGGAGCAACCGTCGCTATTTCCGCCTGTCGGGCAGGGGATGTTCTGCGATTGGGGTCATAGGAGTGGACAGGGACGAGAACAGGTCTTTCGTCAGCCTTGCCGGGAATTTCAGGAACTGCGGGCTGAATGTGCCTACAGTCTATGAGGTGTCCGAGGATTTTTCAGCCTATCTCCAGGAAGATCTGGGGGATGCTATGCTCTCGGACCTTGTGGCGCAGGCACGGAAAACGGGGGATTATATAGCCTTGAAGCCGCTTCTGGAGGAAACCGTACGGGCGCTTCCGCATTTCCAGTTCACGGAAGTCGGCACCTCCCTCCGTGCTTTCGATGCAAGGCATCTGCTGTTCGACCTCAATTATTTCAAGTACTGCTTCCTCAAGCCCTCATCTCTGGAGTTCGACGAGAACCTCCTGCAGGACGACTTCGAGAAACTGTGCAGGGATCTTCTGGACTGCGACGATATGGGTCCGGCTTTCCTCTACAGGGATTTCCAGTCGAGGAATGTGATGGTAAGGGACGGAAAACCCTGGTTCATTGATTTCCAGGGAGGACGCAGGGGACCGGTCCAGTATGACATCGTGTCTTTCGTATATCAGGTGAGGGCTGCCTATCCTCCGGAGTTGAGACGGGAGCTTGTCGAGGCATATCTGTCCGAACTCGAGGGTGTTGTCGGAGCCGTGGACAGGGAACTGTTCTCCCGCAGGATGAGGCTTTTCCGTCTTTTCCGTATGCTGCAGGTGCTGGGAGCCTATGGATTCAGGGGATTGATCGAGCATAAGGCGCAGTTCGTGACCTGCATTCCGGATGCACTCGCCGGGATTCAGGACCTGCTTGCGGAGGGATTTCCGGAATATCCATACCTGGAGACTTTGCTTTCGAGCCTTTCGGCATCGGACAAGTTCTGCAGGGGAGCCGGAGACACTCTGGAGGTCAAGGTTTTCAGTTTTTCCTACAAAAAGGGCGTGCCTGAAGACTACAGCGGCAACGGCGGAGGCTATGTCTTCGACTGCCGGTACATTCATAATCCCGGGCGTTATGAACAGTACAGAAATCTCACGGGACTTGATGAACCCGTGGCCTCGTTCCTGGAAAATGACGGCGAAATACTTGATTATCTCAAGAATGTGGAGACTATGGTGGATGCCCACATACAGACCTACCTGCGCCGGGGATTCACTTCGCTCTCCGTCGCTTTCGGATGCACGGGCGGACAGCACCGTTCCGTCTATTGTGCCCAGGCGCTGGCGGAACATATCGCCGGCAGCTTCGCCCGGGTGCGAGTGGTCCTGACCCATCGGGAACTTGGGATTGCGAAAGTATATGGGTACGGGGAGGAAAGGCTATGAAAGCTATGGTTTTTGCCGCCGGGCTGGGGACTCGGCTCAGACCCCTCACCGACACTCTGCCGAAAGCGCTGGTTCCAGTGGACGGTGTCCCATTGATTGAGATTGTCCTGCGGAAACTGCTTTCCAACGGCTTTGGAGAGGCAGTCGTGAATGTGCATCATTTCGCGGCTATGATTTGCGATTGGGTCGAATCACAGGAACTTATGAATATAATGGTGAGCGACGAGAGGGACAGGCTCCTGGATACGGGAGGGGGGATTTATCACGCGAAGAGGTTTCTGGAGGGGGATGGAGCATTCCTGGTTCACAATGTGGACATACTTTCCAATGCCGACCTCAGGAGTTTCGCGGACAGTCACAGGTCCGATGCGCTTGCCACCTTGCTTGTCAGTCCGCGCGAGTCTTCCAGGCATTTTCTCTTCCGTCGCGACGATATGAGGCTTGCGGGGTGGGAGAATGTCAAGACGGGGGAGAGGATTATGCTTACCGGCATCTCCCCGTCTGATTGTATGGCTCTTTCGTTTTCCGGCATCCATATTGTCAGCGATGCTGTTTTCCCTGCTATGGAAGACTATATCGTTTCTATGTCTTTGACGGCGTGCCAGGAGCCTACCGGGCAGTTGGTAGGAAAGGGATCCCCGATCAGGTCGGGGATGACGTCTGTTGATTCAGGGATGACGTCTGTGGATTCGGGGATGGTGTTACAGCCACGGTTCCCGATAAGGGATTTCTATCTCTGGGCAGCCCGGATGTACCCCATATACGGAATCAACGACCCCGGACTGCGCCTTCTGGATGTAGGCAAAGTGGGGTCGTTGAAACAAGCGTCAGACTTTCTCTCTACTTGCTGAGCCGTCTGATAGCCTTGCGTAACAGATTGAGTATCATTCGGTCAAACGGAATGGTACCTGAAAATCCGTGGATGGCACTTGCAGTGAGCGAGGTCGGAGAATAGGCATTGGAAGCTTTTCTGTATTTGTTCCTAACCTCCTTCTCTTTCTTGGCGATTTTTCTGGAAAGCTTCTTCTGTGCAGCCTCAAGCGTCTTAAGGTCTTTGATTTTTGAATAGTCCATACTCAGTCCTCCTCCACTTCTTCAGCCTTTTCCTCAAAGAAAAGTCCTATGAACATCCTGACCAGGCCATTGATGAACAATTTCTTTCTCAAAAGCACCAGCAATATCAGCAACACCAGGAAGAATGCCGAGACAATGAATGCTCCCACAGCATAGTTTCCGGTCAGTTGCCCGATAAGCAATATGCACCCGAAAGCAGCCGTAATGAGCACAAGTCCTCCAAGAGACAGGAAAAGCACTGCAAGCAATATCCGGTGGAGAGTGACTGACAAGCCCCTGGCGGTTTTCAATTTCAGCTCGTCAATCTTCAAATCCACATATTCGGAAGTGCTTTTCCCGAGTTCCTGTGCGGGTTTAATCAATCTGTCTTCCATCAGGCTTCTTCGGCAACTTGTTCTTCAATGTCATCCTCGTAGCCGCTGAGTGCCTTTTCAAGTTTCTTGAGTTGCTCCAGCAACCTGGACTTGCCTTCCTCCTTGAGATGAGAACCCTCCTTCGAAAGCAAATCTTTCAGTGAGGATATTTCCTCGCGAAGCTTGTCAGCACCTTCCTTTGCCTTTTCGCCACCCTCAGATGCCATTTCCTTTATTTTCTTTCTTGTTTCCGAACCTTTGTCCGGTGCGAGCAATATGCCCGCCGCAACTCCTATCGCAGCTCCGGCGACCAGAGCGAATAATGAATTTCCTCTCATAATTTCAAAGTTTAATTTGACAGTCCGGGTAATGTCGCAAAAATCAATCCACAAAACCCTTGCGTTTGAGGAAGTCCCAGATGCGGTCCAGATGCGTGTAGCTTCCGGTGCCCGGGGAGGACTTGTGCTGGAAGCAGTGGTCGCGTGTGGCGAGGGTGTGCAGGTCGCACTGTATGCCCATCGCACGCATCTTCTCCCAGCATTTTACAGAGTTCATCGCAGCCCAGCCGTCCGCATCTCCGTGGATGAATATCATCGGTGCGGTCTTGAGGTCGAAAGAGAACTCAGGCACGAGTATGTCGCTGTCTTCATTGCCACCATTCGTGTTGGGGTCGTTTGAGCCGTCAGTCAGGGAATACGCCGGATAGATTCCGACTCCCCACTGTACATTGCAAGGCAGTTTGTCGATGTCGTCTATAGGCAAATAGGCTTTGTGCAGGGAAGAGGTGACACCCATAAGGGTGAGGTGTCCGCCTGCCGAACTGCCCATAATGCCGATTCTGTCAGGGTCCAGTCCGCGCTCTGCTGCCTCGCTCCGGACTATGCGTATCGTCCGCTGCAGGTCTTCCCAGGCAGTGGTATGCTTGGAAAGTCCTTTCGGGCGAGGCGTGCGGTATTTGAGAGTCACCACGGTCATACCTTTTTCGTTCAGGTAACGCCGTGCAGGAGCGACCTCGAAACCATTCGGGTCGTTGTTTACGTAGGCGCCGCCGGAATAGATTATCTGTATGGCTTTGGTGGTGAGGTTCTTCGGGATATGCCATTCTATGTAAGGCTGGCACTGGTGCTCCTGGGCATCGGGCATCTTGCCATCCTGCCATACGTCCTCCCGGATTACCTCCGCACGGGCATCGTCGCTGTTGTAAATGTCCATAATCGGCACTTCCGCATCCAAGTCTCCCAGCCAACCCATCTGGCAGAGGAATTCCACACCCCTGTCAAGACCCAAGGTTGCGTGTCCCCTGTCGGCATACAGATGGAGTTCAGCCGGGATGTGCATCTTGCGCAACTGCCTGTAAACCAGTGTCGATGTGGTTGGAGTGTAGGGGTCGAGCCCGCCGTGATGGAGACTCATAGGACAGGTCTTGCCATCGAATCTGAAAACGTCGCTGAGCTGGACATCGGTGCCGTAACCTTCGCGCAGGGCAGGGGTGCCGGTCTCCCCGTCGGTGGTGCCATAGGCAGGAGCAAAGACGATTGCGATGTTGATGTGGCAGGAGAGGGAGTCCAGTTTGTCCACCGGCTGATATGCCCTTGTCTGGGAACTTGTCGCAAGAAGCAGGGCGAGGTGGGAACCGGCGGACATAGAGACGGTTCCGATTTTCTCCGGATTGAAACCTCTTTTTGCAGCCTCGTTGCGTACCAGCCTTATGGCCCTCTGACCGTCTTCCCAGGCTGTCTGATAGATTGGGAGCCCTTCCGGACGTGGGGTCCTGTAAACCAGGTTCACACACTGGAAGCCGAGCTCTGTGAATTGCTCGGACCATTTCCTGATGTAGTCCACATCGAAGCAGCTTTGGTACGATCCACCTGAGATGAGCACCATACATCCGCCGTTCCTTTTGTCGGCAGAGGGGGCGTCAAACCATTCCAGATATGGTGTGCGGTGCTTGCCGGCATCGAATCCCGGCTGTCTGGATTCGTCGGTCATCGCCGCAATCTGATGGTCCTGTGCATCGGGCATCTTGCCTTTGGACCACAGGTTCATTCTTTCGTTGGCATCCAGCACCAGGCTTGCCTGGAGCAACGCAATACCAATCAGGAGGGAGTGTATTTTTTTCATAATTCA
>JBJEJT010000169.1:0-3378 GCA_051878255.1 Candidatus Cryptobacteroides sp.
CCTCGATGAGTTCTTTCTCGTCAAAGATGGTTATGTCAGCAAAGGAACCCTCCCTGACATATCCCCGGTCCCTGAGTTTGAACCGGTCAGCCACGGCACCACTCATCTTGCGGACAGTGGCTCCCATACTGTCTCCCCTGCCAAGCAGCGAATGTTTGAGAAACTTTGGGAAACAGTCGTAAATGGCAGGATTCTGGACACCCCGGTCCTCCACCCAGGCATCCGTCATATAGATGCAGTACGGGTCCCTGGACAATTCCCCCACAATCTCCGGAGTGCTGTAAGGACCAATATTGACCCGTCCGGCAAAATTACTCAACTCACAGAGTTCCAAATACATATCCAAGTCATTCTTGCCCTCCTGAAGAGCAATTCCGTGCACACTCTTCCCCTCATACTTCTCGTAGCCTTCACCTATGTAGGCAATCTGGATGTCCCTGAAATCAAATCCCAGGAGAAGAATGGTGGCCTTGATGAGCACCCCGAGCTTGAACCTCACCCAAGGGCTGCGCTTCTGCTGCGGGCTCAGGGAACGGAACCAGGCAGGCAGCACTACCGTTATGGTGGAAACTCCCAGCAGTTCATCATAGATGTCGAAACCGGCATCCACTCCGTCCTCCCTGAGCCTGTGGAGGATGCTGACAAGTTCATCCTTGCATTTGAAAGATTTGCGCCCCACGAAAATGGCGTGCGAATACTCCAGTTTCACACGGGTCCCCCTGGTGATTTCCACAAGTTCGTCCAAAGCCCGGAGGAGATGCGGTCTGCCAAGCAGGGGATAATCCATCGAAACTGCAGAACAGGCACGGGGGTGGACGGTAAGCGGACGGTCATATTTTTCACAAAGGGCGACGACACTCTTCAGTTCCTCAGTGGGAGCGTAGATTCCGGGTTCGTACATCAGTCCGAGCGAAACCCCGGCAGCACCTTCCTTGAGGGATGTCTCCAGAATGTCGAGCATACGGGCAAGTTCCTGCCCGTCGAGAGGTCTGTTCTCATAGCCTGCCACACTTACCCTGGCGGAACAATGCCCCACCAGAGTGGCTATGTTGCAGGGCGAATGTCCGTCCACCGCCTCGAAGAAAGGACCGGCAGACGCATAAGTGCCTTTCGTGTCCCTGTAGCCGAAGAGCCCGCCTCCCACTTTATCGACATAGGGGGAGTCCGCCTCGAATCCAATGGCGGAAAGACCGCAGTTTCCCGTTACAAAGGAACATATCCCCTGCCTGATGAAAGGCTCAAAATACTTTGCCGGCTGGTTCTTGATGGCAAACCAGTCATTGTGTGAATGGGCATCGATGAAACCCGGGGCAAGTGAGAGACCGTCTAATCCGATGACTTCGCATCCGTCGGGGGCATCCAGTCCCACACCCACTTCCGCAATCCTTTCCCCGTCTATGCGGACATCCGCGAGGAATGGCTCTGAGCCAGTCCCGTCGTAAACTTTTGCATTCTTGAACAGTATCATAGCTTTGCCGACAGCGCGGCGCTTAAAGTGAATATGTCCGCGAAGTTAGCATTATCCCGGAAACAGGGCAACGGCAGCAACGAAAAATGTTATATCTTTGCGGGGAAAATGAAAGGTTATGGGGAAGAGTCCGCTCAAGCAACTTGCATCTGAAACAGCCGTGTACGGGATGAGCACAATCCTGGCACGGATAATAAATTTCCTGTTCGTCCCATTCTACACCCGTCTGCTGACCACTGCGAGCTATGGAGTGGTCACCGAATTCATGGCTTACATAGCAGTGCTGCAGGTCGTCCTCGTGATGGGGTTGGAAACCGGATGTTTCAGATTCGCCAACAAGGACGGCAACGACCCGGACAAGGTGTACTCCGGGGCTTTGGCTGCCGTGACGGGGCTGAGCCTCGCGTTCCTCGCGCTAATGATTGCGTTTGCCGGACCGATTTCGCACCTCCTGGGCTATGACGGCTACTCGTCCTGCATAATGTATATGGGAGGGATCCTCGCCCTGGACAGCATCACAGCCATACTTTTCGCCAGGTTGCGCCAGGAGCACAAGGCATTGAAATTCGCCATTTTCAAGACTGTCAAGATCCTGGTAGAAACCGGCGCAAACATAGTCCTCTTCTTCCCTTTTGCAAACCATTGCGCACGCAGGGCGGCTGAACTCGGCATCGCGACCGCGGAACTCGGTCCGGACCAGGTCTGGCTGCTGCATTTCATAAGCCCGGAACCGGATTTCAGCTATGTGATTTTCGCAATACTCCTCAGCTGCATAGTCTGTGCCCTGCTGTTCATCCCGGACTTGCTGAAACTGAATTTCAGATTCGACGGCAAACTGCTCAGACAGATGCTCGCCTATTCCCTGCCGCTTATGATTGCGGGACTTCCGGGCACAGTCAATGATTTCATAGACAGGATATTGTTCCGCTTCCTCGACCACAACGCCGACGTATGGCAGTCCAGCCTCGGCATTTTCCAGGCGGCAGTGAAACTTGCGGTCATTATGAACCTGTTCATCCAGATGTTCCGCTTCGCCGCAGAGCCTTTCTTTTTCCAGAGGGCGGCGGACAGGAACAGCAGGGAACTGTACGCCAAGGTAATGGAATGGTTCACGGCATTCTGCGCCCTGGTATTCCTGGGGGTCATACTTTACATAGACGTGGTGTCGCTGCTTCTCGGACGGGATTTCCGAAGCGGAGTGGGAGTGGTGCCGGTGATGCTGTTCTCATATATGGTTCTGGGGATGCTTTTCAACGTGTCGATGTGGTACAAACTGTCGGGGAAGACGGATATGGCAATATGGATTACGACTGCCGGACTTGCGGTTACGGTTATCGTGAATGTGATTTTTATGCCGAAGTATTCATATTGGGCAGCCGCTTTCGGACATCTTGCGAGCTACCTCGTGATGTTTGCCCTGAGTGCCTTCCTCGGACAGAAGTACTACCCTATCCCCTACCGCTGGGGGCGGCTCGGAATCATCCTGCTGCTGATGTTCGGATGCTATGGGATTTCGGTGGGACTTGACAACTGGCTATGGCAGGGGAATGTGACAGGCTGGGCGCTTGCCGGCAAACTCGCCGTACACACCCTGATTATCCTGGGCTATTGCGCCGCCGTCCTGCCCGTCCTCGGTGTGAGGGGACGCAAAGGAGCACGCACGGCCTGACATCAGGGGATTTTTCGGCAGAAACTCCGTCCCCGGGAATCCAATCCAAATCTGAGCCAACTTTTTTCAAATTCCCAAGCCTCCTACATTTTCTTAATTGGCAGTTTTTCCCTATATTTGCGGGTTATTTGCGCGACAATAAAAAAACTAAGATACAATTATGCTGATCAATCTACTTCAGACAGTCACCGACACGGCTTCAGTCATCGATGAGGCCATTGCAGAGCCGGTGAGACAACAG
>JBJEJT010000170.1:0-3375 GCA_051878255.1 Candidatus Cryptobacteroides sp.
ATTGATGAAGCGTTTGGCATCCTCGACCACCGGAGAGGGATTGAGGACGTTCAACTGTATGAGCAGACATTCCCTCAGGTCCCTCGCCCCCACTCCGGCAGGCTCGAAACTCTGTATGACCTTCACCATCTGCTCCACCTCGTCCTCGTCGGTGTCGATTCCAGCCCTGAAAGCCATCTCATCCACAAGCCGGTCGTTGGTGCGGCGCAGGTACCCGTCGTCGTCGATACTGTATATTATGTAGTTGGCGACCTCCCTCTGATGCTCCGTGAGGTTTCTGAACTGGAGTTGCTCGGTCAGGTTCTGCGGAAAGGATTCCTGGACGGAAAAAGTCTCCCGGCGGGGGCGCTCGTCGTATTTGCTGTAGTTGTCGGAGCGCAGGCGATAGGACGGGATAGGGTCATCCTCCTTGTAATCCGAAAGGGAGACTTCCCTGGAATTTTCGGACCTTTCCCTGCTGTCATCTTCCTCGAGCACAGGATTCTCCTCCATCTCCTGACGGACTCTCTGCTCCAGGCTCTGGATTGGAAGTTCGATGAGCTTCGCAGTCATTATCTGCTGCGGAGACAGTTTCTGTATCTGTTTCTGTTCAAGCGACTGTTTCAGCATAGGCTACAAATTTTGAATCTGAATTACCGGCCTCAACACTTTCACCGTGTCTGTGATATATGTGCATTTGGAATCTGCCGCAGGATAATTGATTTTCTCCTTTACCAGCAGAGCCCGTGGAAATTCGTTCCTGAGCTTCACAAGCAGCGCCATCGCCTCGGAACGGGTCCTGAAATCGCCTGCAGTGACCTTGAAATACGGATTGGCATAGGTCCTGTAAACCGGCACCCCGGGATAAGCCGTCTCGAACTTCTTCAATATGGCTTCCGATTCCGTCCTTGAGGACTGGCTGTTGTCGAAATAGACCCTTACCCTGTAACCGGTTATGCTCCTCGCCGGATTGGCAACTATCTGGGAATCCAGGGCTGCCCTCACGGACTCCGGCTGGCGTATCGTCACATTCACGGAATCCCCTGCCACACGTGACGGGAGTATCTCCCATATTACCTTGCCGGCGTATGTGGTGTCGATGGCTGAAACGGGACGGAATATCACTGAATCGAGGAAGACGTAACCGTCCGGCACTGCTGAACGTGAAAGGGAATCGGCGTAACGGAACTGAGCCCCGGCTGCGACTGCGGTCAGGGACAGGACAAGGGATATGAAAATTCTTCTCATTTTTCTGAATCGGTTTTTGACATCATCTCCAGCAGCTCATTGAGAGTGAATTCCATAACGATGAACTTGGAAACCCCCAATGCCTTGCCCGTGCCCTCTATGCGCACGGCAAAGTCCTCCCTCTTTCCTGCAACCGCCTGCATCAGGGTGCCGAATGAGGTTATGGAATTGAGTTTGGCGTGGGCTGTGAGGGGATAGATCACGTTTGAATGTCCTTTCAGCACGAAAGAGTCGAGCTGGAACCTTCCGAATTCCTCCCCCCTGTAGAGTATGTTTGCCGTGATTCCGGAAAGGTCCACGGTCACGGTCGGGTTGTCTATGCCTACGAGAAACTCCCCCTCCAGACCTTTCAAGCCTACGGGAGAAAGATGGTCAATCTTGAAAGAAGTTATCTTTATCTGACTTATTTTCTCGACCGCAGCCTTTTCGATGGCATTGCAGCCGCCCGACAGGAATGACAGTACCAGGAGGGAAGCTGCGATGAATATATGTGAGAGTTTTCGCTTCATAGGTGCAAATATAGCATAAAAAAATCATACCTTTGCAGGCTCAAAGATGAATTGCGATGAACAGTCTCAAACCCATATCCGACGAAACAAGACGCCAGGTCTATATCGAAACCTACGGCTGCCAGATGAATGTAAATGATTCCGAGGTGATATTGTCCATACTCCAGAGCAACGGCTATGCCTTGACCGGGGATATGGACAAGGCAGATGTCATACTCGCCAACACCTGTTCCATACGGGACAATGCCGAACAGAGAATCTGGGGACGCATCGGGCAGTTCCGCCTGCAGAAAAAGAGGAATCCTGCCGTTGTGATAGGCATTGTGGGATGTATGGCGGAACGCCTGAAGGACGAACTGCTGGAAAAGGTGGACCTCGTTGCCGGACCGGACAGTTACAGGAACATCGCGAAGATGATTGCCGACGTGAGACCTGACTCCCCACAGATAAACGTGCTGCTTTCGCGGGACGAGACCTATTCCGACATATCGCCAGTAAGGCTTGACCGGAACGGAGTGTCGGCATACATTTCCATTATGAGGGGCTGCAACAATGCCTGCTCCTATTGCGTGGTGCCTTATACCAGGGGTGCCGAAAGAAGCCGAGACCCGTATTCCATCGTCCGGGAGGCAGGGGAACTTTTTGAAAATGGATACAGGGAGGTCAATCTGCTGGGACAGAACGTGGATTCCTATCTGTGGAAAAAAGGGGAGGAAACCGTGAACTTTGCCGGGCTGCTTGAAATGGTGGCTGCAGTGAGTCCCGAACTGAGAGTCCGCTTCTCCACGTCCCATCCGAAAGACATTTCTGACGAAGTGCTGCTGACTATGGCTGCCCACGAGAACATCTGCCGTCACATCCATCTGCCCGTTCAGAGTGGCTCAAGCGCAATGCTTGAGAAGATGAGACGGAAATACGACAGGGAGTGGTACCTGGAGAGGGTGGCAAGGATACGGGAGATAATGCCGGACTGCGGATTGAGCACCGACGTGATTGCCGGATTCAGCGGGGAGACGGAGCAGGACCATCAGGACACGCTCTCGCTTTTCAGGCAGGTGTGCTTCGACTCGGCGTTTATGTTCCAGTATTCCGAAAGACCGGGCACTCTGGCTTCAAAGAAGTATCCTGACGACGTGCCACCGGAGGTGAAGACGGCACGTCTGAACGAAATCATTGAACTTCAGACAAATATGAGTCTGGAAAGCAACCGGCGCGACCTTGGGGCGAAGTTCCGGGTATTGGTGGAGGGAGCGTCGAAACGCAATGGAAGCGACTTGTGCGGACGTGCCGGCAACAACAAGATGTGCGTGTTCCCGGCAGCAATCTCCGAAAGGACGGAGGCAGGTCTGCGAGCCCTCTCTCCCGGAGACTATGTGGACGTGGAGGTAATTGACTGCACTTCAGCCACCCTGCTCTGCAGACAGATTTTCTGAAGCTGCCCGCACCGTCTCCGGACAGGCAGCCTCAACGCTTCCTACAGCAGCAACAGCACCGCAAAGACATAGAGCAGGAAACCCTGGAAAGACAGACCCCCTCTCGACTGGCTTTCGAGGGCGAGTGAGGTGGCATCTTCCGTGAAGAGTTCCGACAACTTGTCCGAGTCCGGTCTGAAATTGCAGGACCATTTGCGGACTATCTG
>JBJEJT010000171.1:0-3362 GCA_051878255.1 Candidatus Cryptobacteroides sp.
TGAGGTCCAACAACACCTACAATATAACCAAGTGGCTGACACTCACCAGCAATATCAACATCACCGGAAGAATGGCAAACTATATGGACGGAAACGTTCTCTTCTATGTGGATCAGGCCACTCCTTTCGACAGCCCGTATGATGAGAACGGTGAACTCAAGTATTTCGGCTCCGCAGGTGACATTTACGGTCGATACAAGAACAATCCTATGCTTGCTTTCAGCTCCGGCGGGGTGAAAGACAATTCAAAGCGTTTCGGACTCCACTATGACTTCATCCTCGATTTCAAGATCACTCCTTGGATGTCTTTCGTGACCCAGAACCGTATCAACGCCAGCACCAACAAGACCCATTACCACAGAATCGACAACATCGAGACTATGGAGGGAGGTGACCTGATTGAAGAAAGCCAGTCGCTTTACTATGGCGGAATCTCCACCAATATGCTCAAGTTCAGTCACGACTGGAAAGCCAATTCATTCAGCGCACTGGTCGGTTACGAGGCACAGATGTCCCATTGGGAGGACATTGAGGGCTCAGGACAGGGTCTGCCTTACGGACTTTATGTCCTCGATGTGACTTCCAAGAACTTCACCGTGGGCGGCAGCTCTTCCACTTCGGGAATGCAGTCTTTCATTGCCCAGGCCAACTACAACTACGACAAGCGTTACTTCTTCACCGGCTCTTTCCGTGTGGACCAGTCTTCAACTTTCAACGCAGCCAACAGGACGGCTATGTTCCCGAGCATTTCGGCTGCCTGGCTTATTTCAAATGAGAAATGGTTCACTAACAAGACCGTGACCAACCTCAAGCTCAAAGTCAGCTGGGGAAAGACCGGTATGAAAGACATCGGAGCCTCACGCTTCCTCGACTCGTTCGGCTACAGCGGTCAGTATGACAACAATTCTGCGGCTATTCCTGTGCAGATGGCAAATCCGAACCTCAAGTGGGAGCAGACCTCGCAGTTTAACGCAGGTATTGAAATAGGAGTTCTCGACAGACTTTCCATCGACTTGAACTATTACAGGAACGTCACCAACGACCTTCTCGTCAATCGCGACCTGGCTCCATCAGTGGGCTTTGCAAGCCAGTGGCAGAACCTCGGCTCAGTGCTCAACACCGGTTTCGAGGCAGCTGTCAGTGCGACTCCAGTCAAGGTGAAAGATTTCAGATGGGACATCGACTTCTCCATTGCATACAACTACAACCGTCTCTCGGGATTCGGTGACACCAAAATCTACAAATCCACCTACGAGGGTATTCAGCAGGTCTATCGTGACGGTGGTGAACTCTACACCTGGTACCTCAGGGAATATGCAGGAATCAATCCTGAAAATGGACGGCAGCAGTTCGTGAAAGAAGACGGCACTCTGACAGAAGACTACAACGAGGCACGCTTCATCGAGGCAGGCAGCGCCCTCACTCCGTGGGAAGGTGGTATCTCCACCTATCTCACCTGGAAGAACTTCAAGCTCAGTGCAACCGGCAATTTCGTGTGGGGCAACTATCTCTACGGCAGAAAGAGGGCCAGCTCTCTGACCACTTTCGTCTCCAATTCGTTCTATCCATCCAACGAGGATTCAATATGGAGACAGCCGGGCGATATCGCCACGATAGGACTTCCATCCGCATCTTCTGCAACTCTCTATCATACAGGCTATCTTGTCAGGGGCGACTATTTCAAGCTCAGGAACATCTCCCTGTCCTACACCCTTCCTAAGAATGTGATTGGCGGATGCGGACTGACTTTCACCCTGTCCTGCGACAACGTGTTCACCCTCACCACCGTATGGGGAGCCGATCCTGAGGTGGGACGTGACGGGTCAATACCGGGACGTATCTATGACCTCGATGGAAGATACCCTAACAAGAGGGTGTACTCCCTGGCTCTCAACTTCTCGTTTTAACGTAATATAAGACTGATTATGAAAAAGATATACAGAACTTTGGTGTTGTTTCCAGCCGTGGCTGCCCTGCTTTCCGGCTGTAACCTCGACATCGCCCCGACGGATTCCCTCACGGGATCGCAGATGTCTGAATCTCCTTCTGGACTTGAAGACCTTGTGAACGGGTGCTATTCCCTGTTCATCGCCGATGCAGGTGAGAATTCCTGGTATCTCAGGCAGTACTTCCAGTTTGCCGATTTCTCTTCGGATGACGTAACCTACGGCCACGAGACTGAGGACGAGTTGAATATGATTTTCAGATACGGGGAGCGCAACTCCGGACTCGGAAACGTGAACTCATTCTGGACACAGACCTACAAGATAATCTACTCTGCCAACTGCGCCATCGCGATCGGAGAACAGAAGGCAGAACTCAGCGACGACGACAAGCATCTGATTGGTGAAGCCTGGTTCCTCAAGGCCTATGTGCTCCACTCTCTTGCAAGACTCTATTGCGAACCTTATGATCCTGCCATTGCGGCAAACCAGAAAGGCTTGATTATCAGGGAGAACAATCTGGACGTGGATATGAAGGCCAGGGCAAGTCTGGAGAAGACTTACGAATGCATACTTGAGTATCTCTCAAAGGCAAAGGAATATTTCGAAGACTGTGAATCGTACAGGTCTGAAAACAAAGGTTTTGCATCCCTGGCAGCTGTCCACGCAATGTACTCCAGAGTCTATCTCTATATGGAGAAATGGGATGAATGCATCAACTCTGCCGACGATGCTCTCGATTATGACGTGGAACTCATTTCTCAGGAGGATATGCCCGACTATTTCAAAGATACCTACGATTACGACGAGACAATCTGGTGCATCAAGTTCACATCCACAGACGACCAGAAGACCGGTTCTATCGCAAGTATGATCTACAACTCCAACGGAAACGGAACCTGGGGCGAGGAAGGCTACAGCACCACTCTTCTGGACGATATGGGAGGCTATGGCTCATCGGTATTCAAGGCGGATGTCCGTTCGCAGTTTGTGCAGGATCCATTCACCAAGAACGGTCTCCAGCTCTATGGCTGTACCAAGTTTTCCGGTCAGAACGGCTCCAAGACTTTGAATTCCCCTGCAATGCTCAGAGTCTCAGAACTTTATCTCAACAAGGCTGAGGCTTATGCCCACAAGAATGAGGAAATAGATGCTCTTGGTATGATAAATGAAATCCGTTCCAACCGCTTCATCCCTGCCGAAGGCAAGACAATAGATGACTATCTCTACACTTCAACGGATGTTACCGCTGCCGGTGGAATCCTCAAACTCGTCCTCAAGGAGCGCAGGGTGGAATTTGCATTTGAGGCAACCAGGTTCTTCGACCTCCGGCGCAACCATCTCGACATAGTTCGACAGTACTGGGGTTTCCACACCAACAAATACACCCCTGGCAGTGATATCTCCACCCCTCCTGCT
>JBJEJT010000172.1:0-14070 GCA_051878255.1 Candidatus Cryptobacteroides sp.
TCCGTTTCCTTCTGGATTCCCGGTCAAGCCGGGAATGACGTGGGCGGGACTGTGGTGGCGGGATGTTGCGGGAGGTCGTCTGGAGAGCCGTCTTGTGGCATCGTACCCGGGCAGGGGTTCGTCCGTGATGATGTGGGCGGATGTCCGGAGTGCCTGTCTGTGGACTTGTTGTCTGTTTGTTTTGAATGCTGTTATGGACACTTGTCTTCCCGGGACATCAGGTGCCTTCAGAACGTCATGCCCGACCTGATCGGGCATCAATGCTATAGTTTATGGGAAACAAGAGTTATTTATATATGATGACCAATCAAGACAATACAGTCTTGTACACGGGTGTCACCAACTCCTTGAAAAGGAGGATGACTGAACATAATCAGGGAAGAGGCTCCTTTTTCACAAATAAATACCACTGTTCAAAACTTGTTTACTTTGAGGTGTTTACATCCGTTGAACAAGCCATCGCAAGGGAGAAACAAGTCAAGCATTATAGGCGCGAATGGAAAAATCAGCTTGTGGACAACGTCAATCCAGAATGGAATGATCTGTCTTCCAATGTTATTGATGACCCAGAGATGGTGTGACATTTGGGATTCCCGGTCAAGCCGGGAATGACGTGGGCAGGACCGTGGTGGGATGTTGCGGGAGGTCGTCTGGAGAGCCGTCTTGTGGCATCGTACCCGGGCAGGGGTTCGTCCGTGATGATGTGGGGCGGATGTCTGAAGTGCCTTTCTGTGGACTTGTTGTCTGTCCTGAGAACTTTCCGTGTCTGTCTGTTTTGAACACTTGTTATGGACACCTGTCTTCCCGGGACGTCAGGTGCCTCCTGAACGTCATGCCCGACCTGATCGGGCATCTCCATTGGGAATCGTTTCCTCGTGGACTCCCGGTCGAGATGTGAATGACGTTATGTGATAAAAAATGCTTATCTTTGTCAGCTAAAATTGAACTGATATGATATTGTCTGGTAAGGAATTGGCTGATAGTATAAAGCGTGACATCGCTGCGGAGATTCCGGGCTTGAAAGAGAGGTACGGACGGGTGCCTCATCTCGTGGTAATCCTCCTTGGGAACGATCCGGCAAGCGAGTCCTATGTAAGAGGAAAAGCCAAGGCATCCGAATTGGTCGGCATCAAGAACACCACCATACGGAAACCTGTGGAGACTTCCGAAGAAGAACTCCTGTCCCTCATCTACCAGCTCAACCGTGACGACAAAGTCGATGGCATACTCGTACAGCTTCCCCTCCCGGACCATATCAACGAACCGACCATAGTCGCAGCCATAGCCCCTGAAAAAGATGTGGATGGTTTTCATCCACTCAATCTTGCCGCCCTTTACCAGAACCGTCCCTGCGTGCTTCCCTGCACTCCGAAAGGCATCATCCGTATGCTCAAGGCAGCAAATGTCACAATAGAAGGCAAGAGAGCCGTAGTCGTGGGCAGAAGCAACATCGTCGGTATGCCTGTGGCACGTCTTCTTATGAATGAGAATGCCACCGTCACGATAGCACACAGCCATACCCTCAACCTGCCCTCAGTCACGCGCGAGGCGGAAATCCTTGTCGTGGCAACCGGACACGCGCATCTCATTACCGAAGATATGGTTTCCGACGGGGTTGTAGTGATCGACGTAGGCATAAGCCGCAATCCTGACACCGGCAAACTTGTCGGAGACGTCGATTTCGACAACGTGGCCCCGAAAGCCTCGGTCATCACGCCTGTTCCCGGAGGCGTGGGTCCTATGACAATCTGCTCCCTTATGGAAAATACTGTGGAGTGTTTCGTAAATAGGATGAAATCTCTGAAAAACTACAATTTTTGAGAAATGTACCTAAAAAATAGGGGGTGTAATCGCAAAAACACATAAAATTTTCAAAGATACCCCTAAAAATTTTGGCGTTTCCCGTGAAATCAATATATTTGTCGTCGGAAATCAATCCGGCGACGCCCAAGTGATTCTCACCCCGCCGTCAGGATAATCCGAAATGTTAGTAGTAGTGTTTTTTTATTAGTGTGTTTATACCGTTACTTATGAAAAACCAAAGATTCGATGCACTCAACATTATGCACTCACGCAAGGCTGTAACCACTGCCGGAGTGTCATCAAAAAAATCCGAAATTTTCGGCAAAGACGTGTTTACCCTCTCACAGATGAGACGCTATCTTTCAAAATCCGTGTATGAAAGCGTAGTGGAGGCAATAGAGCACGGACGCAGAATCGACCGCAGCATCGCGGACCAGGTGGCTGAGGGAATGAAAGTCTGGGCTATGGAGAGGGGTGCAACCCACTATACCCATTGGTTCCAGCCTCTGAACGATTCCACGGCCGAGAAGCACGATGCTTTCCTCAATCCGGACCTCGGGGGCGAAAGTTTCGAGTATTTCAGCGGAAATCTTCTCTCGCAGCAGGAGCCGGACGCATCCTCATTCCCGAGTGGAGGATTGCGCAACACCTTTGAAGCCAGGGGCTACAGTGCCTGGGACCCGTCATCTCCGGCATTCATCATAGACGGTACACTCTGTATTCCGAGTATCTTCGTGTCATATACGGGCGAAGCTCTCGATTTCAAGACTCCACTTCTGAAATCAATGGCTGCCCTCGACAAGGCGGCTGTGGACGTATGCCAGCTTTTCGACAAGGATGTTACCAAAGTTTACCCTACCCTCGGTTGGGAGCAGGAGTATTTCCTTGTGGACGAGGCTCTCTACAATGCCCGTCCGGACCTTATGCAGACCGGACGTACCCTTATGGGGCACACCGCAGCCAAGGACCAGCAGCTCGAAGACCATTATTGGGGAGCAATCCCGCAGAGGGTCGAGGCATTTATGAAAGACTTCGAGGATGCTGCCTACAGACTTGGAATCCCTGTCAAGACCAGACATAACGAGGTGGCTCCGAACCAGTTCGAGTGTGCCCCTCAGTTCGAGGAAGCCAATATCTCCGTGGACCACAACCTCCTGCTGATGTCAGTGATGAGGAATATAGCGTCAAAGCACCATCTCAAAGTGCTTTTCCACGAGAAACCTTTCGCAGGCATCAACGGCAGCGGAAAACACTGCAACTGGTCAATGGCGACAGACAGCGGACAGAATCTGCTCGCGCCGGGACGTACCCCGAAGAGCAACATCCAGTTCCTCGCATTCTTCGTCTGCACCCTCAAGGCGGCTGCCGACTACGGTTCCCTGATTATGGCGTCCATCGCATCTGAGACCAACTCCCATCGTCTCGGAGGCAACGAGGCTCCGCCTGCGATTATGTCCGTATTCACAGGTGCGACCCTCAACCGTATGCTCGACTCCATCGAGGCGAAGATCAACGACAAGAAACTCACCCCTGACGAGAAGACGGAAATCAAGCTCGACATAGGCAAAATCCCGGAAATCCTCGTGGACAACACCGACCGTAACCGTACCTCTCCTTTCGCCTTTACCGGCAACAGGTTCGAGTTCAGGGCAACCGGCTCTTCCTGCAACTGCTCGATGCCTATGATTGTCATCAACACTGCCGTCGCAGAGGAACTTACCCAGTTCAGTGCAAATGTGGCCGAACTTGTGGAAAAGGGAGTCAAGAAAGACGAAGCCATCCTCCAGGTCATCAGGCAGTTCATCATAGCGTCCAAGAACATACGCTTCGAGGGGAACGGCTACAGCGAGGAATGGATTGCGGAAGCATCCAAGAGGGGACTGCGTAGCGCAAACAACGTTACCGAGGCTTTCAAGGAGTATCTGAGACCAGAAAGCGTGGAACTGTTCCGGAAATTCAACGTCCTGAACGAAGTGGAGCTGAATGCCCGCTATGAAATCAAGAACGAGACTTTCCTGAAGAAAGTCCAGATTGAGTCCCGCATCGCGGCTGATATGGCGGCGAACCATATCATCCCTACTGCCATCCGCTACCAGAACATCCTCATCGAGAACATCAAAGGTATCAACGAAGTCTTCCCGTCCGAGCTGGAGGAATTGGCAAAGGATGAGATAAACACCCTCAAGGAAATCATCAGCCACGTCAATGCAATCCGTTCCGCATCGGCAATAATGGTCGATACCAGGCACAAGCTCAACCGCAACCCGGACATACCGGAGCGTGCGAAAGGCTATGAAAAGGATGTGAGGGCAAAAATGGCGGAAATGCGCGAGCATATCGATGCCCTTGAAATGATTATCGATGATGAACTCTGGCCACTTCCGAAATATCGTGAACTGCTTGCCACACTTTAGTACTCAGCGTATTGCGAGTTTTTCAGAAAATGACTAAAATTGCGGCTCGAATCCGGGCATCAGTCCCGGGTCCGGGTCGATTCTTTGTATAAACTGAATGAAATATGTGTGGAATTGTAGGATACGTAGGGGATAGGAATGCTTATCCAATCCTTATAAAGGGTCTTCACAGACTTGAATACCGTGGATATGACAGCGCCGGCTTCGCTATGGTCGGAAAGTCAGGGGACCTGAATGTTTACAAGTGCAAGGGAAAGGTTTCCGCCCTCGAGGCTTTTGTCGAAGGCAAGGATGTCGAAGGCAGCTGCGGCATTGCGCACACCAGGTGGGCGACCCACGGGGAGCCCAACTCGGTCAATGCCCATCCCCATTATTCCTGCTCGGAAAACATTGCGATCATCCATAACGGTATCATCGAGAACTGGGCTTTGCTCAAGGGCGCTCTCGTCAGGGAGGGGTATGAGTTCAAGAGTGAGACCGATACCGAGGTGCTCGTGAACCTCATCGAGTATGTCCGGAATACCAATAAATGTTCATTGCTGGATGCAGTGCGCGGTGCCCTCAAACAGGTTATCGGGGCTTATGCGATTGCCGTGGTGGAAAAGGGCAGGGATGACGAGATCATCGTGGCGCGTCAGTCTTCGCCCCTGGTGGTGGGAATAGGCGAGGGAGAGTATTTCCTTGCATCCGATGCCACCCCGATAGTCGAATATACGGACAAGGTGGTATATCTCCAGGATAGGGAAATTGCGGTGCTGGGCAAGAACAAGCCGCTGAAAGTCGTGAATTTCGACAATGCCGAATGTCCCATCGACGTGAAAAAGCTCGAGATGAATATCTCCGAACTTGAGAAAGGCGGATATAAACATTTTATGCTCAAGGAAATCCACGAACAGCCCAAGACCATTATGGACTGTCTGAGGGGGAGGCTCAGTCCGGAGACTTACGATGTCATCCTGAGTGGTGTGAGGGACAATGCCTACCGTTTCCTTTCAGCCCGCAGGATTGTGATTGTGGCGTGCGGTACATCCTGGCACGCATCCCTCATCGGCGAGCACCTCATCGAAGACCTCTGCCGGATTCCGGTGGAAGTCGAATATGCCTCCGAGTTCCGTTACAGGAATCCCGTGTTGGGTCCGGACGACGTGGTGATTGCCGTTTCCCAGTCCGGCGAGACGGCAGACACGCTTGCGGCAATGAGCCTGGCAAAGGCGGCGGGATGTTTCGTGTTCGGGATATGCAATGTCATTGGCTCTTCCGTCGCCCGCGCGAGTGACGCCGGATGCTACATACACGTGGGTCCGGAAATCAGCGTCGCATCCACGAAAGCCTTCACCGGTCAGGTGACGGTCTTCGCCCTCATAGCCCTTACCCTTGCCAACACCCTTACCCGCATTTCCAGGGACCGTTTTGAAAAATTGTCAAAGGCTCTGCTGGATTTGCCGGATCTCGTGCAGGCAGAGTTGGAAACCGTGGATGCCGTTGTCAAGGAACTTGCCGTGCGCTTCAAGGATTCCAGGGACTTCATCTATATGGGCAGGGGTTACGAATTCCCGGTGGCTCTGGAGGGGGCTCTGAAACTTAAGGAGGTGTCCTACATCCACGCTGACGGATACCCTGCAGCCGAGATGAAACACGGACCTATAGCATTGATTGACAAGACTATGCCTGTACTTGCCATCGCAATTCCCGATGAACTCTACGAAAAGACGGCAAGCAACGTGCAGGAGGTCAAGGCCCGTGGAGGAGTTGTGATTTCGGTGGTGTCGGAAGATGACAAGGTGGTGTCCGCAATGTCGGACTATGCAATCCGCATCCCCGTGACCGAAACTTGCCTGATGCCCGTGCTCGTGTCCATCCCACTGCAACTTTTCGCCTACTATATCGCGGATGCAAAGGGACTTGATGTGGACCAGCCCCGAAATTTGGCGAAATCAGTCACGGTGGAATAGTTTTCAGCGTTTTTTGAACGGCAAACCTTTGTTTTAATGAAATTTAAGTCTTAACTTTGCGCCCGCTTTGGGCTTACCGACCGTGGCCCGAAAGTTTTAGTAAAGTTTTATCTTAAATTTTTTCAAAAATGGCTGAATATCTTTCACCAGAGAAAAAACAGGAGATTTTCGCGAAGTACGGAAAGTCCAACACTGACACAGGTTCTCCAGAGAGCCAGGTTGCTCTGTTCTCCTACCGTATCGCTCACCTCACCGAGCATCTTAAGACCAACAAGAAGGACTTCGGCACACGCCGTGCGCTTCTCAAGCTCGTAGGTAAAAGACGTAGCGTCCTTGACTACCTCAAGGAAGTTGACATCGAGAGATACAGGGCTATCGTCAAGGAACTCGGTCTGCGCCGATAGTTTCCTGCACAGAAAGGAGGCTGCTCCGACAACCGGAGCTGCCTTTTTTCGCTTTTTTGGAAGCCCCACATTCCAGCGGCTTCCCCAACCCAGCAGCATATCCTTGCGGCGTTCACAAAGATTTCGACCCGCGGCGTCGTCAGGAAAACAACATATACACACGAATATTACGGAAACAGTATTACTAATCGGCTCCCAATGGGGGAGGCAGGTCGAGAAAAGCATTAATGAATATCATCAACAAAAAAATCGAATTATCAGACGGAAGGATAATCGAGATTGAGACCGGCAAGTTGGCAAAGCAGGCTGACGGTGCCGTTGTAGTTAAGATGGGCGGCACAATGCTCCTTGCGACAGTTACGGCTGCCAAGGATGCAAAGGACGATGTGGATTTTATGCCGCTTCAGGTGGATTACAAAGAAAAATTCTATGCTGCAGGACGTTTTCCGGGCGGTTTTATGAAGAGGGAGGGCAAGGCTACCGATGCCGAGATCCTTACTGCCCGCCTCGTGGACAGGGCTCTCAGACCTTTGTTCCCGGAAGATTTTCACGCTGAGGTCTATGTACAGGTTAATCTCATATCGGCGGAGAAGGACATACAGCCGGATGCACTCGCAGGGCTTGCTGCTTCAGCCGCCCTTTCAGTGAGTGACATTCCTTTCGGAGGTCCGATTTCCGAGGTCAGGGTTGTGCGCATTGACGGACAGTTCAAGATCAATCCTGCTTTCAGCGAAATGGAAAATGCCGATATGGACCTTATGGTCGCAGCGACATACGACAACATTATGATGGTGGAGGGTGAGATGAAGGAAGTCAGCGAGACTGATATGCTCGAAGCCATCAAGTTCGCACACGAGGAAATCAAGAAGCATTGCAAGGTTCAGATGGAACTGACCGAGGAATGTGGCAAGACCGTGAAGAGGACATACTGCCACGAGGTCAATGACGAAGAACTCAAGAAAGCTGTCGAGGCTTTCTGCTATGACAAATGCTATGCTGTGGCAAAGTCCGGCCAGGACAAGCACGCCCGCAGCGATGCTTTCGACGCAATCAAGGAAGAGTTTATGCAGACCATTCCTGAGGAGGAGCGCGAAGACAAGCAGATGATGGTGGACCGCTACTATCACGCTGTGGAGAAAGCCGCGATGCGCAACCTCATACTCGATGAGGGACAGCGTCTGGACGGCCGCAAGACCGATGAGGTGAGACCTATCTGGTGTGAGGCAGGCTATCTGCCTTGCGCACACGGAAGCGCGATCTTCACCCGTGGCGAGACCCAGTCCCTGGCAACCGTGACCCTCGGTACCAAGATGGATATGAAGGAACTCGACGAAGTTCTCGTACAGGGCACTTCCCAGTTCGTGCTCCACTATAACTTCCCTCCTTTCGCGACAGGTGAAGCAAAGGCTCAGAGAGGTGTCGGCCGTCGTGAAATCGGTCACGGAAACCTCGCCTGGAGGGCTCTCAAGCCGGTTGTGCCTATGGCTCCGGAAAATCCTTACGCAATCCGCGTGGTTTCAGACATACTTGAGTCCAACGGTTCGTCCTCAATGGCGAGCGTATGCGGCGGATGTCTCGCCCTTATGGATGCCGGTGTGAAAATCAGCAAGCCGGTGGCAGGTGTGGCAATGGGTCTCATCACCGATGCGGAGAAACCTAACGACCGCTACGCAATCCTTACCGACATCCTCGGAGATGAGGACCACCTCGGAGATATGGACTTCAAGGTAACAGGTACCAAAGACGGTATCACTGCAACCCAGATGGACATCAAGGTGGACGGTCTTTCATACGAAGTCCTCGCCAAGGCTCTCGAGCAGGCAAGACAGGGCCGTATGCACATTATGGGCGAAATGCTCAAGACCATCAGCGAGCCTCGTGAGGACTACAAGCCATTCGTGCCTCGCATCGTCCAGATCCGCGTGCCTGGAGAGTTCATCGGAGCCATCATCGGCAAGGGTGGAGAGGTCATCCAGAAGATCCAGCGCGAGACCGGTACCGTGGTTACGATCACAGAAGAGCAGAACAACGGCGTAAGCGAGGGTGTAGTGGATATCTTCGGAGACAACAAAGAGGCTATGGACAAGGCTCTGGCTTGGATCAACGGTATCTGCGCAGTGCCTGAAGTCGGTGCCGTATATCACGGCAAGGTGGTTTCCATACTCGAGTTCGGTGCTTTCGTGGAAATCCTCCCGGGCAAGGAAGGACTGCTCCACATCTCGGAACTTGACTGGAAGAAGACCGACAAGGTCGAGGACATACTTTCAGTCGGAGACGAAGTGGATGTGAAACTTCTCGAAATCGATTCCAAGACCGGCAAGATGAGACTTTCCCGTCGTGCCCTCCTGGCTCAGCCTGAGGGATATGTGGAGCCTGAACGCAAGCCGAGGTCTTCATCCGACAGACCTCGCCGTGACTCCGACCGCCGCGACAACAGGGGTCCGCGCCGCGATGACCGCCGGAACGACCGCCGCGACAACAAGGGTCCGCGCCGCGAGTTCCGCCAGGATGCACCTAAACAGGACTTCGAGGACAATCAGAACAAGGATTCAGAGATGTTCTAACATATTACAATGGAAAGAAGAACCAGAGTAAGATTTGCGCCATCCCCTACCGGTCCCCTTCATATGGGCGGTGTGAGGACGGCGCTTTACAATTATCTCTACGCCAAGCAGAAAGGTGGAGATTTCATAATCCGTATCGAAGACACAGACTCACAGAGGTTCGTGCCTGGTGCAGAGGCTTATATCATCGAGGCTCTGAACTGGTGCGGCATCATTCCTGACGAGGGGGTGGACGAGAACGGAAAAGTTGTGGAGGTGGCTTCCGAAAAGCATCCTCACGCACCTTACAGGCAGAGCCAGCGCAAGCCTATTTACCGTAAATATGCGGAGGAACTTGTGGAAAAGGGCTATGCCTACTATGCTTTCGACACTGCCGAGGAACTCGGGAAGATACGTGCGGAGATGGAAGCCGGCAAACAGACTTTCATCTACAACCACAGCACCAGAGGCTCCCTGCGCAACTCCCTGAGCCTCCCTGCAGAGGAAGTGTCCAGACTGCTTGCGGAACGCACGGACTGGACCATCCGTTTCAAGATGCCGGAAGACAGGGTCGTCAGGATGGATGACCTCATCCGGGGGCACGTGGAAGTGAATACTGCCACTCTTGACGACAAGGTGCTTTGGAAGAGGGCTGATGAACTCCCGACCTATCACCTCGCGAACATCGTGGACGACCATCTTATGGAAATAACCGAGGTCATACGCGGAGAGGAGTGGTTGCCGTCGCTTCCGCTTCACTACCTGCTTTACGAGGCATTCGGATGGCAGGAAACTATGCCCCGCTTCGCCCACCTCTCCCTGCTGCTCAAGCCGGACGGCAAGGGCAAACTCAGCAAGAGGGACGGCGACAGGCTCGGTTTCCCGGTGTTCCCTCTCAAATGGGTGAACCCCGAGGGCGAGGTGTCGAGGGGCTACCGCGAAGACGGCTATTTCCCTGAGGCTTTCGTGAATATGCTGGCTATGCTCGGCTGGAATCCCGGAGACGACCGCGAACTTTTTACCATAGATGAACTCATCCGGACATTCTCGCTCGAAAGGGTGGTTATGCACGGTGCGAAGTTCAACCCGGAGAAAGCGAAGTGGTACAACAAGGAATATCTCCGCAAGAAGAGCGACCACGAACTTACCAAGCTTTTCAAGTCTGTGCTCAAGGAGCACGGGCTTTCCGTACATTGTCCGAAGTGTGCGGAGAGATGCGGGGTGGAATACAGGCCGGAGCCGGATTTCGCCACGGGCTATTTCCCTAAGGCGTATGTGCAGAAAGTCGTCGGACTGATCAAGGAAAGGGCAACTTTCGTGGCAGATTTCTGGGACATCGCATCCTATCTTTTCGTGGCACCGACCGGGTATGCGGAGAAGGATGTCGCGAAATTCTGGAAGAGTGAAAATGTTGAACTCGCGCTTCAGGTTGCAGAATTCATAAAGGATTTCGCAGACAAGTGCGGCAGGGAAGCCTTTACGAAAGAGGCACTCAAGGGACCGCTTGAGGAATTCATCCGCGGCAATGAATGGCCTATGGGCAAGGTGATGAACTGCCTGAGGCTTGCGCTTGTGGGGGCATCCAGCGGACTTGGGATAGCCGACATCGTCACTCTTCTCGGACGCGACGAGTTTGCGGCAAGAATTGATGCAGCAGTAGCAAAATTGGGAAAATGATTATGAAAATAGGTATTTGCAGCGACCACGCAGGCGTGGATTACAAGGCAGCCATCATCGCCCATCTTGAGGCAAAGGGACATACGATGGTGAATTTCGGGACAGACAGTACCGAGAGTATGGACTATACGGATGTGGCTCACCCGCTTGCCAATGCTGTGGAGACTTCCGAAGTTGAACTCGGAATCGCCCTCTGCGGCACCGGCAACGGTATGGCGATTACCCTGAACAAACATCAGGGCATCAGGGCAGGTCTTGCCTGGAGTGTTGAAGTGGGAAAACTTGTCAAGGAACACAACAATGCCAATGTGCTGGTGCTTCCTGCCCGCTTCATCCCTCTTGAATCCGCACTTGAAATCGTGGATGCCTTTATGGAGGACAGTTTCCTCGGAGGGCGTCATCAGAGGAGGATTGACAAGATTCCTGTCAGGTAGGCAAAACCAAGTCCTGATGACAGAACTCAAATCGTTCACACACGACATCGGGGACTATCCGGACGGGATAGTCCTCGTTGTTGATAAGCCCTACAGGTGGACCTCCGCGGATGTGGTACGCAAAATCAAGTGGCTCGCCTGCAGGCATTTCGGCAAGAAGAACCTCAAGGTGGGACACGCCGGGACCCTTGACCCTCTCGCTACCGGTGTGCTGCTGGTCTGCATCGGCAATGCCACCAAAAGGGCTGAGGCTTTGCAGGCAAGGGACAAGGAATATGTGGCTGGCATATCATTCGGGGCTACCACTCCCTCCTATGATTTGGAAAAGGATATTGACTGCCGGTTCAGCACTGACGGGGTTGATGAAGCATCTGTCCGCAGGGTTCTCAACGGTTTCATCGGCGAGCAG
Organism: Candidatus Cryptobacteroides sp.; assembly: GCA_051878255.1. Taxonomy (GTDB): domain Bacteria; phylum Bacteroidota; class Bacteroidia; order Bacteroidales; family UBA932; genus Cryptobacteroides. Next base: position 11,637 of record JBJEJT010000172.1, read on the forward strand.
GAGCAGATTGCGCCTCTTTTCAGTGCCAAGTCCATCGACGGGGTCCGTGCCTACGAACTTGCCCGAAAACTCTATAAGAGGCGGGGATGTCTTTCCGCTGGCGTGTCTGGCTCCGGAGATTCTTCCTACGTCTTGCCCGGCTCCGACGATCCTTCCTACGTCTTGCCCGGCTCCGACCGGGCATCTGATGCTTTGGGATTCCCGGTCAAGCCGGGAATGACGTCACATCCGAAATCGACATCTCAGCCTGGAATGGCGCCGCACCAGGAACTTCCCCAGATCCATCCGTCAAAGATTAGGATAGACGAACTTGAACTGCTGTCCTTCAATGAATCCGGAAAGTTGTTCCACGCCCCGGACTTCGACCCCGACTACAGCGGAATGACCGAGGATGAAATCCAAAGGGCAAAGGAGAAAAACAGCAGGATCAACGTGGTGGACGCCCGCAGCCTGGGGCTTCCCGTAGCCGAAGTCCGCATAGCCTGCACCAAGGGAACCTATGTCAGAGCCTTTGCCCGCGACCTTGGTGAAGCCCTCGGCTCCGGAGCTTTCCTGAGTTACCTCATCCGTACCCGCAGCGGCGACCACAGCCTCTCCGACGCCCTCAGCATCCGGCAGGTCGGTGAATTGTTCATCTGACCCCCTGCCGGTCGTGACGGCAGTTTTATTCCACCACTTGTTTCTTCCGTGTCAGGAAAGCCTGCATCAGATAGACTGTGCCCAGTACTATGCCCGTCTTGTATGCAGCAAATGGATCCGACGGACTGAAAATGGCAGCACTCAAAGGCGTGATTATCACCGGAGAAAGGAACTGTCCCAGGTAGAGGGCGGCAGAAAGCAGGGGCATTACGGTGGAGGCTGCCTCCCTCCCGGCTTTCATCGAGGCGATGGTGTTGAGATAAGGCACCCCTATCCCGGTTGCAAGTCCCAGCAGCGCAGTCCCCGCCAGAAGTGAACCGAGACTGAAACCAAGTGCCAGGCAGATGTAGCCGCAGATAAATCCCAGCGGCGCGATGTATTTCATCGAATGTGCCGCCCTCTTCATCAGGAACCCGAATGAAAGACCCGCGACAGATGCCACGAAGTCCAGTCCGACCATAATCAGGGTGATGCTGAAACTGTCAAGCCCGGTGTTTTGTCCCGTAACGATTGCAAAGGTGGTCGGATAGATGAAGAAGAGCAGCATAACCATAAACATTCCCACCACGGACGGATGGAAACGTCTGAGAAGTTTGAGCGATATGCCTCCATTGACTTCGATTTTCTCATTCGGGAGGAAGAGCAGCACCATAAGGACTGCCACAAGTCCTATGAGATAGACCAGGAACGAGAAATTCCATCCTATGTTGCCCAGGATTCCGGCGAGGAAAGTCGCGACAATTCCTCCTGCCTGGTTCATTGCAGCCGACAGCCCCATAAGTGCCGCGTGTTGTTCCGGAGGGAAATAATAGGCGAGAAGCCCGGTGGAAAGGGGCATTATTATGCCCACGCTCACTCCAAGCAGTGCCCTCATAGCCAGCAGCGTCCAGATGTTGTCCATAAAAAAGCATCCTGCGCCCGTAATCACGTACATCAGCAGTCCTACGATGGCAAGCGTCCTGGTCTTCATCAACTTGCACAATCTTGGGAACACCATATTGGTGAGTATGATGGTGAGTGCCGGCAAACTGACGATGAGTTGCAGCAACAGTTCCGGTGCATCGGCGAAATGTTTTCCGATAATACCCAATGCAGGAGCCACCGCAGCCCCTGCCATAACAGTCAGAAGTGAAATGGAAAGTATTGTGAAAGAGAGCTTTCCGTAAATCTTGTTTTTCATCAAATGCAAAATCCGGAGTACGCTCTGCCAAGCCCGGTTCAATCCGTATGAATCGGAAACGGCTGCAAAAGTAGAAAATTTTTCCTTTGGTTGTAACCCCGGACACCCTGAAAATTACAGATGCACCACGCCTATGCCAGGAGCATCCGGGAGGGTAATCTTGCCATTGACCACCTCCATTCCTTTGAATATGTCATTGGTTATCAAGAGATTCCCGTCCAAGTCGGCAAAATCTGCGGCAGGGGAGAGTTGGGCTGCCGCCGAGACTGCGCAGGAGGTTTCCGTCATACAGCCGAGCATCACTTTCATCCCTTCAGCCCTGGCGTAGTTGAGCATCTTCCAGGCTTCACGCATCCCGGTACATTTCATCAGTTTGATATTGATGCCGTGATAGGCACCCTTGATTCCGGGCAGGTCTGACAGCCGTTGCACAGCCTCGTCTGCAAAAATAGGGATAGGGGAACGCTCCGTAATCCAGGCGATGTCATCCAGCCTTTCTTTCGCCATAGGCTGCTCCACCATCACTATGCCGTTCTCTTTCAGCCAGAATATCTCGTCCAGCGCTTTCTGCCTGTCTTTCCATCCCTGGTTCGCGTCCACTGCCATAGGCAGGTC
>JBJEJT010000173.1:0-3328 GCA_051878255.1 Candidatus Cryptobacteroides sp.
CCGGGCACACAGACGGGCCGTCATCGTGCTCGACAACAGGGACAAGAAGGAGATTTCCGTTTCAAAGAGCTATTACAAGGCAGTCCTCACCCGCCTCAGGCATACATAAACCGCCTGATGCTGCCTTTGGGTGTCTTGGCGAATGGTTCGTAGCGGATTTCAAAGGTATTGACCGAGGAATAGACAGGTATCCGCGTATTGAGTTCCGCGATGTTGGCTTCCATCAGGGATGTGACGGTCTGGGCATCGTAGCCCATACTGTCTATAGCCACGGCATCCGGAACTATTATGGCGTGTATCCTGCCCTCCCGCATAACCACGAGAGACTCCGACACGAAAGGAAGAGTGTTCAGCACCACCTCTATTTCCTCCGGAAAGATGTTCTGCCCATTTGTCGAAAGCAGCATATTCTTGCATCTGCCCATCAGGAAGAGGACGTTGTCCCCGTCCAGCACACCTATGTCGCCTGTCCTGAGCCATCCGCTTTCAAGGAGGACCTGGGACGTGGCTTCGGGGTTCTTGTAATATCCGAGGAAGACTATGTCTCCCTTTACCATCACCTCGCCTGGAATATGGCGGGGGTCCGCAGAGTCGATTTTCACGTCCACATAGTCCTTGTACACCATTCCGCAGGACTTCGCCTTGTATGCCCCGACGGGACCGAGGGAAATCACGGGCGCGGTCTCCGTCATTCCGTAGCCGGTTATGAAAGGAGTCTTGAGCTTGAATGCGAGCAGGGACTCTATTGCCGGTGGAATGGCTGCGCCGCCTGTGACGAACACCTCCAGCCTGCCACCCATTGCGTCCATCACTTTCTGGCGCATAGCGTCACAGAAGTCGGGATGATTTTCATAGTCAATGAGTTCAGCCGAGTTCATATCGTCCCCGAGCACAAATTCCACGAATTTGCCCAAAATCATAGGCACTGCGAAGAATACTTTCGGACGGAGTTCCGCAAAGGCTTCCCTGAGTATGCGTGGGATGGGCATAGTGCCGAGCACGCAGAGGTGCATCCCGATGCTGAGGGATGTGATCGCATCCACCGTGAGACCGAAGATATGCGCATAAGGGAGTACGCTGAGGTGGTTCTCGCCCCGCCTCATCGGAAGCTTGTCTGTCACTAACTGCACGTTTGCACTGAAGTTCCGCACGCTCAGCATCACGCCTTTGGGATTGCCTGTGGAACCTGAAGTGTACATTATCGCACACATATCGTCGATGCCGGGCTCGGGAATCCGGGCAGTCCGGGCAAGGAAGTCGGACTTTGAATATCCTCCGGGATATTTGGCAAGGAAAGTTTCGTAGCGTCTGTTGTAGATTGCGTCGAAACCGTTCCTGTAAGCCAGCAGTTCTCCGGACTCAGTGTCCACCGCGCCGATGAGCTGGGGCATAGCCTCGAAGTCCATCGATGAGAAAATCGCCTTTTCCGTGTAGAGAATGCGGCTGTCGGAATGGCACACGAGCCTTGCCGTGTCTGCCGGGAGGAAGCCGTTGAAGAGTTGTACGCTCACATATCCGCCGCTTACAGATGCCATAAACACCGTCATCCAATTCACGCTGCTCCTGGCATTGATTGCGATTTTGTCTCCCCTGCCCAGACCTGCCTCCTGCCACATATCCTGTAGCACCGCAATCTCCACTGCAAGTTCAGAATACTTCAACTCCTTGACACGGAACTGCGAAATGGCTTTGTCGTCCCAGCAGTCTGCCACCGAGGAATTGAAAAGGTTGATGAATGAGTTCATTTACTTTATCGCGTTTTTTGTTCGCGGCAAAGTTAAGACAGGAATATGCCTTTGAAAGGCTTCCAAACGGCTTTTGTGCCGAATGACCCACGGTTTTGTGGCTAACGGACCACTGATTGTGGCGAAATTGCGGGAATTGAGGTGGCTCCGGACCCGGTCGGGCATCCCAGTTGAACATTCGCCAACCCCAGCCTCGTGGCAGGGGAACATAAAAAACATTTTGCCATATCCGGAACAATTGATAATTTTGGGGAAGGTTTAGGAACAAAGTTAAAAAATCACAGTTATGTTGAAGACAGGAGACAAGATGCCTGAGTTCGAAGTTGTGGACCAGGACGGGAACACGGTCAGTTCCAAGGATTTCATAGGGAAGAAGACCATTGTTTATTTCTATCCGAAGGACAATACTCCGGGATGCACGGCTGAGGCTTGCAATCTCAGGGACAATTACGAGGCACTGAAAGCACAGGGCTACAATGTGGTGGGGGTGAGCAAGGACAGTGCGGCTTCACACCGCAAGTTCATCGACAAGTACGGATTGCCTTTCACCTTGCTTTCCGACAAGAGCACCCGGATGCTCCAGGATTTCGGAGCCTGGGGAGAGAAGAAAATGTGCGGGAAGACTTGCGTGGGGACTTTGAGGCGGACTTTCATCTTCAATGAGGAAGGTATTCTTGAGCGCGTCATAGAGAAAGTGGACACCAAGGACCACTCGGCACAGATTCTCGGGTAGCACCGGGGTTTGACCGGGTGTCCCTGTCAAAAAAATCGGAAAATTATTTTGAAGATAAAAAATAGTTGATAAATTTGCCAATGCTTTCGGATTGAAAGCATAGTGTAGAATTCATAGAAGTCAGCAGATGGCATCATACATCCAGAACGCACAGCAGCAGTCACAGCAGAGCCAGCAGGTTCCGCTCGTTGCGTCGTTCTCCGGTCGATGATGCACTTTGCGACAAATTTCAATCCTGATATGGGCCGTACCTGAGTTGGTGCGGTCCTTTTTTATTTCCAGAAATACCATTAAACCAAAACTATTATGAAAAAAATCGAAGCAATCGTCAGGAAGACGCATTTCGAAGAGGTCAAGGAGGCACTTTTCGAAGCCGACATCAACTGGTTCTCGTATTCAGAAGTGAAAGCGACGGGGCAGGACCGGGAAGAGAGGATTTACCGAGGGGTAATGTACAGCACCGACATCATCTCGCGCATCGCCATCACAATCGTATGCCGGGACCAGTTCGTCGAACCTGCCGTCAATGCCATACTCAAGGCTGCCCACACCGGCGAAGTCGGAGACGGCAGAATATTCGTAAGCCCGGTCGATGACACCTGGTCCATCCGTACCGGAGAACACGGAGACACCGTCCTCGCAGACAAAAAGTAGTAGTAGTGTAATTTTCTAAAACCTTAAGAACTATGGAAACAATCAGTGGTCTGGACACCGTATGGGTCCTTCTGGCATCAATGCTCGTATTCTTTATGCAACCGGGATTCGCACTCGTGGAGGCAGGCTTCACCCGGAGCAAGAACACTGCCAACATACTTATGAAGAACTTTGTGGACTTTATGGCGGGAACCCG
>JBJEJT010000174.1:0-3309 GCA_051878255.1 Candidatus Cryptobacteroides sp.
AATGACAACTCCCGGAATCACTGCCGGACGCTTCAAACTGAAAGTCAGACAAATTGAAAAATTGAACAACATATGCTGAACATCCTACAATCTGCCATTGCATCGCTGGACGAAAGCGAACTCATCGGCATCCAGAGCATTGCCGACCCCACTATGACAAATGCCCAGAACCTGACGGAACTTACCATCCGCTTCCTGCTCAACCTCCTGTCCTGCTGGATAATAGTCCGTCTGCTCTACTATCCTGGAAGCAGACGCAGGGACTATCTTTTCACTTTTACCGCCTTTTCTTCCGCTATGCTCCTGCTGCTCTACATTATGGGCAGAGTGGACGTGGGAGTGGGGCTCACCCTGGGGCTTTTCGCCATTTTCGGAATCATACGCTACCGCACTGAGACCGTTCCCATCAGGGAGATGACCTATCTGTTCGTGATCATTGCGCTGGCAGCAGTGAACGGGCTTGCCCCGCTTTATTCAATTGACGGGACCGGAGGCGGATATTTCCTGAACTTCGGTGACCTCGCCCTTGCCGCAGCTGCAAACATCATCACCATATTGCTCATCCTTGCACTTGAAAAGATACGCCCTTCGAGGTCGGATTCCTCGAAGATAATACTGTATGACCGCCTGGACCTCATCGCTCCGGAAAAGAAAGGGGAACTTCTGGCGGATATTGAAAAAAGATGCGGTGTGAAAGCTGTGGACGTGGAAATCGGGAACATTGACCTGCTCAAGGATGCAGCCTATATCAAAGTGCTTTACAAGGATGATGGGGCGCATACCATCGGGCATATCATAAGGGAGAAACAGTTTGTCGAGAGTCAGAATCTGTAGAGGTTTTTTTGTATGGCTTCAGTTTGGTACGGTGTTTGCCTTATACCGGCTCGCCTATAGATTAAACAGATAATACCTTTTTTATACAACACAAGGCTGGTCGTGAGACCGGCCTTGTGTGCGTTATCCGGGTAAGGGCCGCGGGTTATCTGGCGTGGCTGAAGCCGTGGACTTTGTCCCAGTCTCCCCTGGTAAAGTCCGGAATCTCCACGGGCATTGACCCATAGGCGATGGACAGCCCGCTGAGTTCTGTGAGGCAAGACCACTCCGCGGCATCATAGACATCTTCATCCAAAGGAAGTCCGTTGCGCAGACAATACACCAGACGGTAATCCATAATGAAATCCATCCCTCCGTGACCTCCCACCTTTTTTGCCAGAGCCTCAATCTCCGCCACCAAAGGATGTCTGTACTGTTCCATCAATTCCGCAAACTGTTCGCGCGACACGAAAGACTCCCCGTCCAGATTCTCGTAGTCCAGACCATCAGCTGCCAGATTCTCGGATTTCAGGGCAATCCCCTCCACGGGATATTTGCAGGCATACCCGTCCTCTCCGACCAGCTGGTATTTCCTGTCATATGGACGGCGCGTATAGACATTGTGCTGTATCTGGATCATCTTGCCCTTTTCAGTGCGGATGAGAGTCACAGTCTGGTCCCCGTTGGCAAAACTGTCCGTCTTCATTATCTCCCCGGCGACCTTTTTCCCGTGGAAAGAATCAGTGTCCATCGAAACGAGGTAATTCATCTTGTCACCCCTATGGATGTCCAGGGCCTGGCAGACAGGACCGATACCGTGCGTAGGATAGACATCACCCCTGTGCGCCTGGTTGTAGGCAAGCCTCCAGTTACCGTGATAATGGGTCCAATACGGGTCCAGATTGTGGATATAGCCACCTTCAGCATACACGATGTCTCCGAACAGTCCGTGCTGGGCCATATTCAGCGCTGTCATTTCAAAAAAATCGTAGCAGCAGTTCTCAAGCATCATACAATGCCTGCGGGTCTTCTCCGAAGTATCGACCAACTCCCAACACTCCCTGATGCTCATCGCGGCAGGCACCTCCAAAGCCACGTGCTTGCCGTGCTCCATAGCATAGACTGCCATCTCCACGTGGGTCTGCCAAGGGGTGCAGATGTACACGAGGTCCACGTCGCTGCTCTCGCAAAGGCTCTTCCAGGCATCTTCCCCCACATAGGACTTTGCGGCAGGGAATCCCCTCGAGGCAAGAGTCTCCTGGGATTTCTCCACCCTGTCCCCCTCAAGGTCGCACAAAGCCGTAATCCGAACCCCGTCAATCCAGGTAAAACGGTAAACGGCAGAAGGACCCCTCATTCCGAGGCCTATGAAACCCACCCTGACCGTATCCATCGGATCGCAGGTCAGTTGCAGGGCAGACTCCTGTCCCTCAGCCCTGCGTGGCGCCTCCAGCACAATCTTCCCGTCCACGATCCTATGGGGGACGGACGATTCGAACAACTCCTGACGACACGAAACCGCTGCCGTTGCAACAGAACATACCGCTGTCAGAAACACGATTTTTTGAAACAGACCTTTCATATCAATTTCCAGATATAATTATGAAATCCAGCATATCATTCCAGACTTGCCTGTCCCCTTCGAGCAGGATTTCGTGGCGGAGACCCGGATAAAGCCGGGTGGTCACGTCCGTATAGCCCCTCCCGCGTAGGAATCCGGCAGCATTCCCGAAAGCTTTGTCGCTGATGCGGCAAGGGTCGTCGGCACCGGAGAAGAAACGTATCGGAAGTTGTGGGTTCGACATTTTCCAACCATCAGGGTCATAGCACATCTGCATTATCCTGAACAGGTTGGCGAAACCGTTGGCAGTGAAACAATAGCCGCAGAGAGGGTCCCTTTCGTATTCTGCAACATTTTCCCGGTTGGCGCTCAACCACGCCAGACTGCCCTCTTCTTTCGGAAAATTCTTGTTGTATGAGCCGAATGCAATGGCATTTATCAGTCCTGAACGATGGTGTCCCCCGCAGAAAAAGCCTACGGTACGGGCAAGGGCAAGTCCGGCAGACTTGGCAGGGTTGTCGGAAGGGCAGCCACAGACTATGAGCCTGGAAATGCAGCCGTCGTATTTGCGGCAGAACGCCCTCACGACCATCGAGCCCATACTGTGACCGAAAAGCGTACACTCCAGACCCGGATAATCGGCTTTCAGACTGTCCTGCACCATTTTCAGGTCCTCGACAAGGGCCTCAGCCCCACCTTTGTACATATAGCCGAGGTCGTCTGGGCCCTTGACGGAGGCACCGTGACCCCGATGGTCGTGAATGACGCAGACATAACCGTTTGCGGCAAGGAATTCCATAAAAGGATAGTAGCGTTCCTTGTGCTCTGCCATTCCGTGGGAAATCTGGAAAATACCTTTCGGAGAGGTCGTCTCCGGCTCTATCACGGCTACGGAAAGATTGAGGTCGTCAAAGGCGGACCTGAGTGTAAATGTT
>JBJEJT010000175.1:0-3299 GCA_051878255.1 Candidatus Cryptobacteroides sp.
AGCCCGTCATGCCCGACCTGATCGGGCATCTGATAGTGTGAGATTCCCGGTCAAGCCGGGAATGACGTAATCTTGGAATGACGTATGCCGGGGATGACGTATGTTTGCAATGATGCGGGAACAACGTATGCCGGGGATGACGTTATTCGGTCGGGGCGGGAATGGTGTTGTTTTCAAAGGGGAGCCCCTGGTGCCCCTCGGGCAGAATGATGACTTGAGTCCCGACCAAGGCATAGTTCTCCTTGAGGTGAATGATGTCTTCGTCCAGCAGCCTGATACATCCCTCGCTGCCTCGTCCCACCGCGATGGATTCCCTGTTGTTGGTGCTGCCGTGTATGCCTATCCCCCTGAATCCCGGCGTTTCAAGCCTGAGGAACCAGTTCCCGTAAGCCGGAATGGCTCCGCGTCCGTCCCCGAAGTCGTGCATCCATTCCGACGAGTCCTGGATCTGGCTTATGCGGAATGGCTTGCCCGGGTAGGATTCGGGCGTCCTGTTGTCTCCACTCCTCTCTTTCTGTCCCCGGTTCTTGGCTATACATACGGGGTAGGATGCCAGGAGGACCGTGTCTGTATCCCGGACTTCGTACACGTTCAGGTGTTCGGGGTGGATTTTTGACACTACGAAGAAGCAGTTTTCTTTGCAGGCTGCTGCTGAATAGACCTTTCTTTGTGGGAGAGAATCTGTAGGGGATTGGGCTGAGGCTGCCAGGGACAGGGTCAGGAACAGGGTTGTCGTCAGGAATGTTTTCAGGTTCATCATTTTTTTGAGTGGGTTTGGGGTTGATCGGAACGGGGGAGATTCCCGGTCAAGCCGGGAATGACGTTACAGGAGGTTGGGTTTGGAATGGCATCTGTCCGGACAGCCGGAGGCACCTACCTGCGCTTGATCGCAGGGGTGTCCTCAAGTTCCGTAATGGACCCGTTCCTGTCATCCACCAGCAAAACCGGTTTTGCCCCCTTGCAGAAGTCCCCGGAGCACTTTGCCTCAGTGTTGTTGAAGCCTATCTTGAAACTCCGCTGGTCCGGCTGATACTCCGGATTCTCATCCTGCACAGGTACATACTCATAGTCGGGGTTGATGACGATGAGGTTCCCGTTGTCGTCAGCCAGCCCGTCCCAGTCCATCCTGAAACCGGTGGCAATGGCAGTTATGTTGATTCTGTCCCCGAAATCCTCCGAGCAGTCCCATACGATGCCTTTCTTGAAACGGTTGGCGTGCCCGATATAGTCAGTGATCAGATTGTCGATATTCTCAAGTTCCTCCATAGTGACCCCGTCCTTGTTGTGCCCTATGGTGATGTTCAGAAGCACATTCTTGGCAGTGGTCAGGTCGTGGTCGTTGAGCAGTGGCGACTCGAAAGCCCCTCTGACCGCATCCTTGATTCTGTTCTCGCCCGTGCCTGTGCCGCAGCCCATCAGGGCCATCCCGCTGTTCGTCATCATCCTCTTGACATCGCGGAAGTCCACATTGATATAGCCTTTCTTCTTGATGATTTCGATTATCCCTTTCACGGCAGTGCAGAGCACCTCGTTGGACATAGGGTAGGCATCCTGCACCAGTACCTTGCCGTAGTGCCTGTAAAGTTTCTCGTTGTCGATAACCAGCAGGCTGTCCACATTCTTTTCCAGTTCCATAATGCCGTCCAGAGCCTTGGTCATAGCCTCGTTCCCGTCACTCCGGGTTGGAATAGTCACCACTCCGACCGTCAGCACCCCTTTCTTCTTTGCCATCGAGGCGATTACGGGAGCCGCACCTGTTCCGGTGCCTCCGCCCATCCCAGCCGTGATGAAAAGCATATCCGTCCGTGTGCCGAAAACGCTGTTCTCAATCTCAGCCTCGGATTCCAGAGCCGCATTGCGCCCTGCCACAGGGTCGCAGCCTGCCCCCAGTCCTTCGCCCAGCTGTATCTTCATAGGCACCCCGCAATTCCCCAGAGCCTGCGAGTCAGTGTTGCAGACAATGAAGATGCAGCCCTCTATGTGCTGATTGAACATATAGTCCACGGCATTGCATCCGCCGCCTCCCACTCCGATTACCTTGATGGTGGAAGTGCGTGCCTCCCAGGTGGTCGGAACCACATTGAAATCAGTCAGATTCTCCATATTTATTCCTCCTTGTTTTCATCTTCCTGCAGCAAATCCAGCATATTGTCGCAATGTTCAGCCAGATTCCTGGTAACTCTCTTGGTCCACCTTGCAAACACTCCCGGACCCGATTTTTTCTTTTTCTCCCGGCTCTTGTTCTCTTTCTCCTGGATCTCCGCCTCGCTCATCATCCCCGGGAGGGTGCCGGTCTTGTGCTCGCTTTCGGTCGGAGCCGGCTGTGCCTCATCCTCAGGTTCTGGCGCCGGGGTGTCGAAATCCTCCTTGAGACAGGCGCAGGAGCCGATTCCTTCGTTCACCGCAGCCTTGATCATACCCACCGCAGCACTCGCGGACGGCGACCCGACTCCGGTGCAGGCATTGATGATGCCCGTGAGCCTCGGTCTTCCGAGCCGGACATTGTAGCCCGAAAGTTCCGAAATGAAATTGGCAAGACTTGTCATCTGCGCCCCTCCGCCGGTAATCACCACCCCGCTTTGCAGTTTGTCCGCAAATCCGCTTGCCCCTATCTCGTAGAGCATTGCACGGATGATTTCCTCTTCTCGTGCCGTGATGATTTCGGAGAGGTACTTGACAGCCAGCCTCCTGTCCATATCCCCGTTCCCGCTTTTGATGAGAAGCTGTTTCTCGCTCATATTCTGCAACTTGTCCGGTATGCAGGCTCCGAATGCCAACTTGAGGTTCTCGGACAGCCGGAAACTGATGTTGCTCTCGCTCTGTATGTCTTTCGTGACATTGATCCCGCCGAAAGGAATGGAGGCATAATGTCTCAGGACATTCCTGTAGAACACCGAAACCGATGTGCATCCGCCTCCGAAATCGATGAGTGCCACTCCGTTCTCCGCCTCTGACGGATAGAGAACAGCCGATGCCGTGAACTGTGGCTGAAAGTATTTCTTTACCGGCACCAGTCCAGCCGATTTCATCACCCTGTCGATTCTCGAAAGGGACGCTTTCGCCCCGATGAAAATCTTGAAGCTTCCCTCCAGCACCTTTCCGGACATACCCACGATGTCGTCCTCGACCAATTGGAATTCCTCGTCGGTGGAGAAAGACTGGGCTATGGCGCCATAGACAGCCTCGGTGTCCTGGCAATCAGGGGCTATGGGGTAACTGTCCTGTGCAAATGACTTGAGTTCCTCGATTTCGGCGGCAGTGATGTAGTTGTTCTCGTCACGGTCGTCGATGCGTGCCTC
>JBJEJT010000176.1:0-3297 GCA_051878255.1 Candidatus Cryptobacteroides sp.
GTATATTCCGTCTTTTATGTCGTTCAATGGTAGGGCATTGAAAGTATTCCATCCGATAGTATCCTCTCTTAACGGATATTCCAGGAAAGGGGAATGAGGAAAGCTGCAATTCTTTCCTATGAGGTAGTAGCCGTTTTCATAATTCCACACAAAATTCAGCCAATTATAGGTTGTATGGTACTGAAGAGAGTAATTGTTAACAGATGCATTATCTTTGTCTGGACCTATGTATCTGGCCGTGTGTTCGTTTTCATTGATGTTGTCAAACATTGCCAGATTAACCATATCTGAAATATTTGCATCGAAATTGCTGAATTTTACCGTGTTGTTGTGTGTCAGGTTAATATTCCATATCGTTTTGACATCTGTAATGCCATCATAAGACCCAGTAATCATAGTCTTGTCGATACTGATATAATTCATCCAGTCCCCATCGACCGTCTTCATATCATAAATCCTATTTCCAACAAGTGTGCGACTTTCTACTGTTTCCTTAGTATAACTTCTCCAGGCTTCCGAATTATGAAGCGTGACAGCCACTCCATCCCCAAGCGTTCCGGGCGCAATGACAGCGTAATATGTCCCGGGGTTCAACTTGCTATTGTCTTCATTCGCAATTCTGACATAATCGGAAGTCGCTCCAGATACGCTTCTGCTATTTACATTTATGCTTATATCTCCCGCTATTCCTGTTCCGTTTCCGCTTATTTCAATTGCATCGACATATTTGTCCGAAGGAATGGTAATTTTGAGAAAGGCGCAGATATTGGTCAGAACCAGTTCGGATGACGAGGTCTGCCCGACAAGCAGGGCGGCAGCCGGATCAAAACTTCCGAGCACTGCTTTCTGAAAGGTCGGGATGCTGGTGGAGATTATCCCGTCAGTCAGCGTGGCAGTTTCATTATAAGGATAAAGAGCTATATAACTTTCTGATTTATAAGCTTTCCCTGAGAATGTCGCATTTGCCGAAGGAGTCGGGACCGAGGCTGTGAACAATGCATTCTGTACTCCGTCAAACAAACTCATTTTTTCCTCACCGTTCCAAAATGTCTGAACATTTCCATTCAAGACAGTCCTGGTTCCAGGTTCGGAGACTTCTTTTGAGTTGGTCTCGAAACTCAAGGCAACTATTTCACGTCCCACTTCTGCATTTTCCTTGTTGCAGGAAATGGTTGTCACTGCAATCAATGCAGCAAAAAAGATTGATTTTTTCATAAGATGTCGCATTAGTGGTTACCAGATAAACTCTTCTTCGGTGAGGTCCTCGACTTTAGTGTTCTTGTCTTGCTCTTCAGCTGATGCAAGAGTCCCGATTTCACAGAGCAAAAGATATTCGTTGATTGTCGGATTGGAATAATTGATAATCTTTTTCATTGGTTCTTAAATTTTCGTTATTTGACCTGAAACAACGCAATGTCCCCGGGCCCCACTGTGTATTTCCCGGATTCTGCGGCAGCTTTCAATCCATCCTTGTCTATCTTCCAGGTTTTTGAACTGAAGCTGATATCCATATCCACACTGTTCACATAGTCTTTATTGACTATGGCAATGAAGATATTGCTTTCTTTTACGATTTTTGAAACTATGGCATCCTTTCCGTGAGTGTCAATGGCACTGATTCCCGTCGGCATAGAAGACAGTTCTTTAGTCCCGTATGGGATGTTCTCTCCCGTATGCCATACTCCGGTCACATCTGCTCCGAGAAAATACTTGGACAGTTTTTGAAGCTCATAGTTCACAGTCTTCGCAATATCATAGACCTGGGTCTGGGAATTCCTGTATATGCCCCAATAGGTGAAGTATTGGAATCCCTGTGCACCGTACACCAGATTGCTGAACATCTGAAGTCTCAATTCAGCAAGTGTGGGGATAGGATAAACGATATTGCCGAGATTGTGCGTGAGGGCGAGGGCAAATGCCCAGAAAGGCATATTCCTGGCCCTGGCAACCTTCCTGATGTCTTCCAGGTTCTTGTACCATTCAGGCCTAATGGAACTTACCCCATCGATTTCTATTATGGGGTAATGGTCAAATGAGAGGAAACGGACAGGAGTCTGACTTACAAAGGAAGTTACTTTTGACATATATCCGTCTATATTTCCCCAAGCCCAGTTTGGATAAAGGTTGATGTAGCAGAAATGCTTGTCGTCCACGGCCTGGATGGACTTGACAATGGATGCCAGGGTCGGAATCTCATCAACTTCAGGTTCATCTTCTATATGGTAGCCGAAAAGGGCAGGATGGTTTTTCATCGATTTGACCACGGCCGCAGTGTTGGTGAACAGCTCGTCAGACTTGATTATCAGTTTGACTCCGGCTACTTCGGCATTGTCCAGGGCTGTCATCACCTCCGCCTGGGTGTCATACCATCCAAGATATACATTTATGCCGCAGTCCCGCATCGGACCGAACTTGGTTGCGGTGTCCCCTGCATCAATGCCTGTCCAGGCAACAATAGGGAACTGACCGTCAATTGTCAGCCCTTCCATATTTATCTGTACAGTTGAACTGCCGCCATCTTCATCGTCTTTTTTGTCTGAAGTGTCCTGTGGGGACTTGCTGCAAGCCGTCATCGCAGTGATAACGGCTGCAGCAATCAGAAAATATCTTCCTATCTTCATCAGCGGATGTCTATTCAGGGATATTTGTTCCGGCGGCAACTGGGGAAGGGAGCGCTCTTGTGTGTTTTTCAAGTGCAACCTTCTTGGTTACCTTGTCGTAGGTCATCATATACAGTCCTTCCGTGAACGATGTGCCGGCTACACCATAGTTTCCGTCAGTATTTCCTGTTTCCGGTATAACCTCCACAGGGGTGATCTTGAGAGTTTCAGGAGTGGTGGATTCCCAGCTAAGTTCATTGGCCCAAGCACGGGCATCATAAATTTTGATTCCGAAGTTGCTCTTGAGATACATAAGAACTTTCCAAGTGTCTTCACCTGTTTTGACGAAAGAGGCAGCATCATAGCTGACCTTTGCACCACCGGCGAACCACTCAAACGGGTGGGTCTGGCAATAAGGCTCCATTGGAAGGGAGCCGTTCTCGCCGGTTACCCATAAAGCTGGGGTGTGACTCCACTGATCCTTAACGATAAGCCATTTTGTGTCAAGTATATAGTAAATTTCGAAGTTAGCCAGAGTATGTCCGGTGTATCTGGCAGAATTCCTGTCCACATCGGCAAATCTGTCTCCCTGAAGCAACATTCCGTCTGGATAGTTGAGGAATACGACCTGGCAGTCCTGTATGAGTTCGATATTCCAATATACCTTGTTGCCGGAGTCCTCAGCCATATAGTTATA
>JBJEJT010000177.1:0-3282 GCA_051878255.1 Candidatus Cryptobacteroides sp.
TACTATGATGTACCGTCACGAGGACTATCTGACCGCTGTGGAAGCGGTGTCCAGTGGAGGAATCCGGCTCGACCCCCTCATCTCCAACCGCTTCCCTCTCGAACAGTATGACAAAGCCTATTCCTACATAGACTCGGATAGGGAAAATGCAATGAAGGTGCTGATAGACCTGGATATGGAAACTGAAACGCAAAAGGTATGAAAAGATTCTTACTGATACCGGCAATCCTGATGCTGACGGGATGTGTGGGGAACGGACCTGCATATCTGGACACTCGCCAGCCTCTGGACAGACGGGTGGAGGATGCGGTTGGCAGGATGACGCTTGAAGAAAAGGTCGCCCTGCTCCACGCCCAGTCCAGGTTTTCTTCTGCCGGTGTCCCTCGTCTGGGCATTCCTGGACTGTGGTTCTCCGACGGGCCTCACGGGGTTCGGGCGGAGGTCTTGTGGGACAGTTGGAAAAGGGCTGGATGGACCAATGATTCCTGCACTGCCTATCCTGCGCTCAGCGCACTTGCGGCGACCTGGAACCCCGACCTGGCTCTGCTCTATGGGGAATGTCTGGGAGAAGAAGCCCGTTACAGGAACAAGAATGTCCTGCTGGGACCCGGCTGCAACATCTGCCGCACCCCTCTGTGCGGGAGGAACTTCGAGTATATGGGGGAAGACCCTGCGCTGGCTTCCTCTATGGTGGTGCCTTATATCAGGGGCGTCCAGTCGAAAGGGGTTGCAGCCTGTGTGAAACACTATGCCCTGAACAATCAGGAGACAAACCGCCATACCACCAACGTGGTCGTGAGCGACAGGGCGTTGAACGAAATTTATCTTCCGGCGTTCAAGGCTGCCGTGGAGGATGCCGGGGTCTGGGCAGTGATGGGAGCATATAACTTGTACCAAGGGCAGCACTGCTGTCACAACAGCCGCCTGACGGAAATCCTGAAAGATGAATGGGGGTTTGACGGTGTGCTCGTCAGCGACTGGGGAGGGACGCACGACACGGTGCAGTCCATTGAAAACGGACTTGATATGGAATTCGGCACGAGGACGGACGGGCTCGCCTCACAGACGGACAATGCCTACCTGGATTATCATCTTGCCAACCCGTATCTGGAGTTGCTGAAGAAAGGGGAGGCTTCGGAAAGCGTCCTCGACGGGAAAGTGAGACGTGTGCTGAAACTGAATATGAGGACGGCGATGGCACGGCACGGAGACTGGGGCAGGTTTGTATGTCCCGAACATTCGGAGGCTGCAAGGAGAATCGGTGCGGAAAGCATAGTCATACTGAAGAACGAAGACGGGATGCTCCCGTTGAAGCCGATGGGAAAGTTGCTGGTGGTTGGGGAGAATGCAGTGCGGGAGATGACGGACAACGGTGGCAGTTCGGCACTCAAGGCAAAGTATGAAGTTTCCCCTCTGGATGGTCTGAGAGCCGCTTTGCCTGAGGCTGAAATCCAATTTGTCCCCGGGTATCCGGACACCGGGGAAGCCGGTCTGTCCTCCGTGCTTGAGGCTGCCGCTGAGGCTGATGCCGTAATTTTTGTCGGCGGTCTCAACAAGGACAGGTACCAGGATGCCGAGAGTTACGACCGCAGAAGTCTCGACCTGCCATACGGACAGGACCGGCTGATCTCAGCCCTGGCTGGGGTAAACCGCAACATAGCGGTCGTCAATATAAGCGGCGGTCCCGTCGCTATGCCGTGGGCGGAGGAAGTCAGGGCGATAGTGCAGAGCTGGTATCTCGGAAGCGAGGCAGGCAATGCCCTGGCAGATGTTCTCACCGGGAGAGTGAACCCGTCTGGAAAACTTCCGTTCACCATCCCTGTCAGGCTCGGGGACGGTCCTCTCCGTTCAGCCGGACAATACCCTGGGATAGCCCGCGAAGAACCGGCAGGTCCGGAGACGGTCTGGGACGAATACTACACGGAGGACATATATGTGGGGTACCGCTGGTACGAGAAGATGGACATCAAGCCCCGCTTCGCATTCGGATTCGGTCTCAGTTACACGGATTTCAGGATCACGGATGCCGCAATGAAAGGCAGGCGCCTCAGGTGCAGGCTGACAAATACCGGAGGGACGGCAGGCGCGGAAGTGGTCCAGGTGTATGTTTCCCTCCCCGGCGAGGACAGGCCGGTAAAGGAACTGAAAGCTTTCCGCAAAGTCCTGCTCGCCCCCGGAGAATCAGCCGGATTGGAATTCGACATACCGGACAAATACCTGATGCAGTATGGCGAAACGGGGTGGTGCCTCCCCAAAGGCGACTACCGCGTCCACATAGGTACTTCGTCAGACAATATATCAGCTTCATTTACTCTTAAAATCTAAAGTTATGCTGAAGAAACACCACATTATCCCATTTATGGCTGCCCTGCTCCTGTCCGCCTGTGCGGAGAAAGGCGGGGAACCGGACACGCTTGTGTCCGCTGCCATCAAAATTTCTGTCGGGAATATTCTTACATCTTCGGCAGAAGTGACCGTACAGTCCAACCAGGACAAGGTCGTAGCGTGCATCATTTCCCCTCCTGAACTATATGGAGAGACTGTTCCGTATCTTGATATGGATGCCGTCAGAAGATACAACTACATAATGGACAGGGGACAGGAGGCATCCCTTTCCCCGGTGCTGTTCAGAAAACTTGAAGCCAGAAGCCGCTATTGTGTCGGGGCTATGGGTCTGGACGCTGAGGGGAATGTGGTCACAGCCCCCACTTTCACTACATTCGAGACCGGGTCTATGAGGTTGCAGATAGGGGCTTCGTTCAACGGAAAGACTGAGGCGGACAGGTATTCTTTCAAGATTTCGATAAAGCCGGACGCTGCCACCGTGGAGTACAGATACGTGTTCGGAGAAGAGTATGTATCCAAAACCGGAGAAGAACTGGTCGGAATACTGAAAGAAGCGGGAGGGGAGGTGAAGACTGCGAGCGGGGAACTTGAGACTGTCCTGGAAAGCGACGCGAAGAGAGTGGCGCTTGCAGCCATACCTTTCGATATGGACGGAAATTCCGGGGAACTGTCCTCCACTATCGTTGCCGGAGAGATGACCCTCGTAACGGTGGATTTGAACGGTTCGGTACTCCTGGAGTCGCTTGAGGAAGACGAGAATGTCTTTGAGGGCATCGTGGATGTCCCGGCAGGACAGAACAGTTTTACCGTCACCATCAATGGCGTACAATATGGGGCAATGCCGTATTCAGGTGTCGCAGGCGTCGGGACCTGCACCAACAGGGACTATATAGCCTATCCGGCAGTGGGTCTGAACAGTACCCAGGACGGGACGAG
>JBJEJT010000178.1:0-3270 GCA_051878255.1 Candidatus Cryptobacteroides sp.
TACGGTGCGGATGCTGATGCCGACGAGGTCGTCACTGCTGCCCGGCGCTACCCGATGTTTGCGGAAAGGCAGCTGGTGGTGGTGAAGGAGGCGCAGATGATGAAGACCCTTGAGAATCTTGCGCTCTATTGCGAGCATCCACTGGAGAGCACGGTGCTGGTCATCGCTATGCACGGGGCTTCTGCGGACAAGCGCAAGTCTCTGTACAAAAGTGTTTCAAAAAACGGCATAGTGGTGGAATCCAAGGAGTTGAGGGATTACGAGATGCCCCGGTGGATTTCCGGATATTACCAGTCGAGGGGATTGGAAATCGCGCCCGATGCGGCTGCCCTCCTTGCCGAATATGCCGGAGTGGATATGGCGAAGATTGCCGTGGAGACCGACAAGATGCTCAAGAACCTGCCTGCGGGGACCGTGGAGGTGACGGCTGCGGACATAGAGAGGAACGTGGGCATCAGCCGTGAATACAGCATCTTCGAACTTACGAGGGAACTTTCGCTGAGAAATGCTCCCAAGGCTCTGAAAATAGCATCCTGCATAGGTGACGGGGCGAAGTTTGCCCTGCCTATGGCTACGGCTGCCCTGTTCACCCATTTCTACAGGATATTGAAATATCACGCCCTGCGCAGGTCCAGACCTTCCGCAAGTCCGTCGGAGGCGGCTTCCCTGCTCGGCGTGAACCCCTATTTCCTGAGGGAGTACGATGCGGCGCTGAGGAATTACCCCATAGGCAAATGTATGTCTGCCATAGCCCTTGTCAAGGAGTACGATTTCAAGGGCAAGGGAGGCGATACGGGGGAGGCATCCCCTGGGGAACTTTTCACGGAACTCGTGCTCAGGCTTATGTCCTGATCCAGCCGGAAACTGTCTCGGGATGTGCAGGAAACGGATATGGTCCATTCGGGTTCCGCACCCCGGGGATGACGTGAATGTGACAAAGTGCGTTGGCAAAGGTTCGCAAGTCTTTCCAATGAACTTTCAATAAAATGACCGGGACTTGCGAAACTTGAACTAATGATTTATCTATGAAATTGATTGAATGTAAAGAGGTCAGCAAAACTTTCGGGGACAAGGTGGCTCTCGACAGGGTCAGCGTGTCATTTGAAAAGGGGCACATCTTCGGATTGCTCGGACCTAACGGAGCCGGAAAGACGACTCTTATCAGGATCATCAACCGCATCGCAATCCCGAGTGGCGGCCAGGTTCTTTTCGAGGGCAGACCAATTACCCAGAGCGATGTGGAGAAGATTGGCTATATGCCTGAGGAGCGCGGACTTTACCGCAAGATGAAAGTTGGGGAACAGGCTATGTTCCTCGCCCGTCTCAAGGGTATGTCCTCATCTGCCGCCGAGCACGAACTCAAGAAGTGGTTCGTCAAGTTCGGCATCGAGTCCTGGTGGAACAAGAAAGTGGAGGAACTCTCCAAGGGTATGGCCCAGAAAGTTCAGTTCATCACCACCGTGGTGCACAAGCCGTCCCTGCTCATACTCGACGAGCCTTTCAGCGGCTTCGACCCGGTAAACACTATGCTCGTGCGCAACGAGATACTGGCTCTCCGTGATGCCGGTGCCACCATTGTCCTTTCCACCCACAATATGGAATCCGTGGAGGAACTCTGCGACGACATAGCCCTCATCGACAAGTCGCGCCTCGTGGTGTCGGGCCCGCTGGATGAGGTGCGCCGCCGCTACGGCAACAACAGCGTGGAGGTGGTCTATACCTCCGGTAAACTTCTGGAACCGGTGGAGGGGCTGTTCGAGATACTCAGTGACGAAGACCAGAACGGGGCGAGGGTGGCAGTGCTGAAACTCGCGGACGGAGCTGACGGCAACGATGTGCTTGCAGCCCTGATTTCCGTGGTCCGGCTGCGCTCGTTCAAGGAGTTGGTGCCGAGGATGAACGATATCTTCATCGACTTGGTGGGCAAGGATGTCAGGTAAGCCTCGGGAAACACTTGTTTTGTTATGTTTGCAAATAAAATAATTCTATGAATTTCAGGAATATAGGTATCGTCATATCGAGGGAGTTTATGACGAGGGTGAGGAAGAAGTCCTTTCTCATCATCACTTTTTTGGGTCCGATTCTGTTTGCTGCCATCGCAGTGATCCCGTCCCTGATTATGTTCCTTGCTGAAGACAAGGGCAAGAACATAGCCGTCGTGGATGAGTCCGGAATCGCTATGACGGAGTTCGTCTCCAACGATTCCTACACTTTCACAGACCGCAGCGGCGAGTCTCTGGACAGCCTCAAGGCAAATCTTTCCGCCGATGGCATAGACGTGCTGGTGCACATTTCCCCTCTCATCGACTCCATCAGGAGCGTGAACGTGGTCACCTACTCCGACAAGGCACTGAGTATGGACCTGAAGGAGGCCATCGCCTTGCGGGTGGACAATGCCGTGGAGGATTACAGGATAGCCTGCAGCGGCATAGAGGACTTGCGCGGGATTATGGACAAGGTGAAGTCTGACGTTAGCATAACGACCTACACCATAGATGATTCCGGAGAGGAGAAACTTGACTCGGCAGAGCTGAAGATGATAGTTTCTATGCTTCTCGGAATGGTTATCTATATGTTCATCGCTATGTTCTCCGGAATGGTGATGTCTTCTGTCATAGAGGAAAAGGCAAGCAGGGTGGTCGAGGTGCTGATTTCCAGTGTCAAAGCCACTGAATTGATGTTCGGGAAAATTGTCGGTGTGGCTTGCGTCGCCCTCACGCAGTTCCTGCTATGGGTGGTTCTCACTATCGGGATCATCACTGTGGCAGGCAGCGTTATGGGATTTGACAAAATTGCCCAGTCCCAGACGGGAATGATGCCGGGCACGGAAATGGCAGGAGTGGATGCCGAGGCGATGATGAGCAATATCGATGCAGGGGACAATTCGTTGATTGTGGCTCTTATGGACTTGAACTACAGTCAGATAATCGTATCTTTCCTGGTGTTCTTCGTACTCGGCTACCTGCTCTACGCATCCCTTTTTGCAGCCATAGGCTCTGCCGTCGAGAATGAGGCAGACAGCAGCCAGCTGCAACTTCCGATTACGATACCTCTCCTGATAGGATTTTTCATCGCTATCTACTCTTTCAAATCTCCGGACAGCGCGATAGCGGTATGGGGTTCTATGATACCTTTCACTTCGCCTATCGTGATGCTGGCAAGGATTCCTTTCGGGGTGCCTGTATGGCAGCTCGTGCTTTCGATAGCGCTCCTGCTGGTGACATTCGTGCTCTGCGCCTGGGTTTCTGCTAAAATCTACCGTGCGGGCAT
>JBJEJT010000179.1:0-3263 GCA_051878255.1 Candidatus Cryptobacteroides sp.
AAAGTCAAATTCTTCAACACCGGAAAGGAATACGTGGCTGACGAGGTGGGGGCACTGAAAATGAAACTCTGTCCCCGTGATGAAATCTCCTGCGGCAGCGTGGGATACATCATATCCGGGATAAAGACAGCGAGCGAGGTCAAGGTGGGAGACACCATCACTTCCGTGGACAGGCCTTGTGCCGAAGCCATAGCCGGCTTCGAGGAAGTGAAGCCTATGCTCTTTGCAGGTATGTACCCTGTCGAGACCGACCAATATGAGGAATTGAGGGCAGACCTCGAAAAATTCCAGCTCAACGACGCTTCATTCGTGTTCGAGCCGGAGTCCTCCCTCGCCCTCGGATTCGGTTTCCGCTGCGGCTTCCTCGGTCTTCTGCACCTTGAGATAGTCCAGGAAAGGCTGTTCAGGGAGTTCGGGATGGATGTCATTACCACCGTGCCCAATGTGTCGTATAAGGTATATACCACCCAGGGCGACTGCGTGGACGTGCATAATCCGTCAGGTCTGCCGGCACCGACCCTCATCGACCATATCGAGGAACCATACATCCGCGCCCAGGTCATCTCGAAAGCCGATTTCTATGGTCCCATAATGAAACTCTGCCTGGACAAGAGGGGCACCCTGCTCAACCAGCACTACATTACTGCCGACCGCCTGGAACTCACTTACGAGATGCCGCTGTCAGAGATCGTATTCGATTTCTACGACAAACTCAAGTCCATATCAAAGGGTTATGCCTCCTTTGACTACCACGTTGTGGGCTTCAAGGATGCCAAACTCGTAAAACTTGACATACTCCTGAACGGGGAGCCGGCAGATGCGCTGTCTTCACTCATCCACGTGGACCACGCCTACGATTTCGGACGTAAGATCTGCGAGAAGCTCAAGGAACTCATCCCGCGCCAGCAGTTCGACATTGCCATCCAGGCAGCCATAGGCGCGAAAATCATAGCAAGGGAAACAGTAAAGGCTGTCCGCAAAGACGTGACAGCCAAATGTTACGGTGGGGACATCACCCGTAAGAGAAAACTTCTTGAAAAGCAGAAGCAGGGCAAGAAGCGTATGCGGCAGATCGGCACCGTGGAGGTGCCTCAGTCAGCATTTATGGCAGTGCTGAAACTGGACTGAACTCCCGCCAGAAGCGGACTAACCCACCAGCCAGACGAGAACGTGACGGTCGAAGATCACATATCCGAGATCGAATTCTTCCTCGTGTCCGTCCTTGTGGATGAAAGTGGCTTCCAGTTCCCCCTTTCCCTTGGGTCTGAATTTCTCCACCTCAATCTGTTCGGCGAAGTCCACCCTCAACTGTGACATCCGCTTGAAAATCGCTTCCTTAGCACACCAGTAGATGGCGAGCTGCTCGTTGCGGCTGTCGTCATCCAGGTCCTCGATTTCGTCTTCAGACAAGGCTTTCTTCTCCACGGCGGAGAAGTCCCGGTCCAGGGATTCGATGTCGATGCCAAGGTCATCCTCATCGTGGATGATTACGGCTACGTATTTTTCCGTGTGGGTGATGCTGATGTTGGTAGCGCAGTTTTCCAGATAAGGCTTGCCGTTGTCGTGATGGTCGAGGTACATCTTCTCGTCGAAGAGTTCGTTGATGAGAGCCCTCACGGCAAGTTTCTGCTTGCGCTGGGATTCGCTGCCGAAGAGGCTGATTTCCTCCATCTCGTCGGTCGGGACGGAACTCAGTGCCCTGAGTTCTTCTTCGGTCTCAGTGATTTGCCAAACAGCTATTTCAGCGCCGTTATCAAGTTCTTTCTTGAAATAAAGTGCCATATTTGTACTTAATCTTTTTCTTTTGCTCCTGTCCCAGACATCCGGATACGCAAAAACACATCCGCCTTAGAGGGTGGATGGTAAATCTGCTATATTAAAGGTAACCGACAGCGGGTCGTCAGAAAGACTGTCCGCCGGGAGGTTCTGAGTTGTTATTGCCGGACTGGGAGGTTCCACGGTTTATATTTCTAATAATTACGGCTGCAAAGATAGTTATTTTTTAATAATTTGCTAAATTTGTCGCCGATTTTGACGGTTATGTTCTGAATCGGCTGACGCGGGACGATATTTGCAGTGTTGGGCTGCGGCAAAAATGCAAACATAC
Organism: Candidatus Cryptobacteroides sp.; assembly: GCA_051878255.1. Classification (GTDB taxonomy): domain Bacteria; phylum Bacteroidota; class Bacteroidia; order Bacteroidales; family UBA932; genus Cryptobacteroides. The sequence goes on from JBJEJT010000179.1 coordinate 2,108, forward strand.
TAATTGAAAATATATATGAAGTATTTGACAAACGAGAAACTTACCATTGTCGGAGCCGGCGGAATGATTGGCTCCAATATGGCTCAGACAGCTCTTATGCTCGGTCTCACTCCGAACATCTGCCTTTATGACATTTTCGAGCCGGGCGTGCACGGCGTAGCCGAGGAAATGCGCCATTGCGGTTTCGAAGGTGCCAACATCACCTGGACAACCGATCCCGAGACTGCTTTCACCGATGCAAAATACATCATTTCCTCAGGTGGAGCGCCTCGCAAGGAAGGAATGACAAGAGAGGATCTTCTCAAAGGCAACTGCCAGATTGCAGCCCAGTTCGGAGACTACATCAGGCAATACTGCCCAGACGTGAAGCACGTAGTGGTGATTTTCAACCCTGCCGACGTGACAGCCCTCACAGCCCTCATCCACTCCGGGCTGAAGCCTGAGCAGCTCACTTCCCTTGCAGCCCTCGACTCAACCCGCCTGCAGAGCAACCTCGCAAAGGAGTTCGGCGTGCCTCAGAGCGCGGTCACAGGCGCACACACCTACGGTGGTCACGGCGAGCAGATGGCAGTCTTCGCATCCCAGGTGAAGATTGACGGCAAGCCGCTTGCAGAAATGGGACTTTCTGCGGAAAGAATGGCTGAAATCAAGCAGGAGACTATCCAGGGCGGTTCCGCAATCATCAAACTCCGTGGACGTTCTTCATTCCAGAGTCCGGCTTACTGCTCTGTGAAGATGATAGAGGCTGCAATGGGCGGCGCTCCGTTCACACTCCCTGCAGGTACCTATGTAAACTGCGGCAAGTACAAGAACGTGATGATGGCTATGCCTACCACCATCGATGCGACCGGAGTCCACTTCACTCTCCCTCAGGGCACCGATGAGGAAATGGCAGCCCTCGATGCTTCCTATGCACACCTCTGCAAGATGCGCGACGAAATCGTCGGACTCGGCATCGTACCGGAAGTCAGCGAATGGACCAAGGAGAATCCGAACCTTTAGTAATCACTGGAGATTATCCGATTACTCAATCTACAATACAGTTATCCCCGGTCGATCAAGGCCGGGGATAACTGTATCAGCAAGTCAAGGTAATTAATAACTAGCCGAATTCAATTTGACAGTGCAACAGCACCATCAGGTGTAAAGTTATACA
>JBJEJT010000180.1:0-3252 GCA_051878255.1 Candidatus Cryptobacteroides sp.
AAAGTACTTTGCGCACGGCTGTTTCTATCTGTCCGGACAATTCGAGGCGGCTTTCCCCATCCGGAATCAACGCCAGCACCGGAGACAGGAAAGACACCATCTGCAGGAATCTCGCCTCATCCTCCGGTATGCCCCTGGACCTCATATAGAATTGGGCATCCTCGTCCAGTCTGCCCACCGTGGCACCGTGGGAGCATTTCACGTCGTCGGCATAGATTTCCAGCTGGGGCCGGGTGGCAACCCTGGCGGTATCGGTGAGCAGGAGGTTGTGGTTCTCCTGGTAAGCCTCTGTTTTCTGAGCATCGTGGGCGACTTTGATGCGTCCATAGAACTCCACCTGTGCGGAGCCTCCAACTATGCCCCTGAAATTCTGGTTGGATATGCAGCCCCCGACCCTGTGCTCCACAGTCACGGATATATTCAGTCTTTCTTCTCCGGTACAGAGATACACGCCACCCACGTTCACGGATGCGCCCTCCCCCTCCAGGACAAAGTGCAGAGGTATGTCGAGACTCTCCCCGGACAGGGCGACGACAAGCATTTCCAGTTTTTCGCCCCTGCCCAGGACTATCTCTCCCGGAATCCCGTCCCTGCCGGCAAAATATATCCTAAAGTCCGTCATAGCCGTTCTCCTCGATAAAGTCCACAAGTTCCCTGCCGCCGGTCCTGACTATGCGTCCGTCCTTGAGCACGTGCACTATGTCCGGCACGATGTATTCCAGCAGCCTCTGGTAGTGGGTGATGATGATGGAGGCATTCTCGGACGTGTGCAGGGCGTTCACCCCGTTGGCGACTATCCTGAGGGCATCCACGTCCAGTCCGCTGTCGGTCTCGTCCAGTATGGAAAGCACCGGGTCGAGCATAGCCATCTGGAAAATCTCGTTGCGCTTTTTCTCCCCTCCGGAGAAGCCTACGTTCACTTCCCTCTTTGCAAACTCCGGCTTCATCTGCACGAAAGCCATCTTCTCTTTCATCAGTTTCAGGAAATCCCCGGCCTTGAGTTCCTCCAGCCCCTTGGCGTGACGATGGGCATTGACTGCCGACTTCATAAAATTGGTGATGGACACGCCCGGAATCTCCACGGGATACTGGAAAGACATAAATATGCCGGAGACCGAGCGTTCTTCCGGAGACATCCCGAGCAGGTCCCTGCCCATATACTCTATGCTCCCGGCAGTCACGCTGAACCGGGGCTTGCCGGCAAGCACCGAACTCAAGGTACTCTTTCCGGCTCCGTTGGGACCCATAAAAGCGTGAATCTCGCCTTTGCGTATTTCGAGGTCGATTCCGTGCAGGATTTCCTTTCCTTCGATTCCTGCGTGGAGACCGCTGATTTTCAATATAATATCATTTGCCATAGCTTATTGTTTTTCTTTTCTGTAGAGTTTCATCCAGCCCACGAGGGAGACAATTCCGTTAATGAGATAGAGAGCGCAGACTATAGGCATAAACACGTGGCCCACCATCAGGTGCATAGTTACCTGGGCGATGTTCACAAACAGCCAGAGTATCCAGCACTCCCATTTCTTCAATGCGGAAAGCAGTTGGGCAGCCATAATGAGCACAGTTACCAAGGCATCCAGGTACGGTATCGGGTCAGGAGAGAAATAGCCGGGGCACCAGTCCCGTCCCAATTTCAGCAGCAGCCATCCCCAAAGCACCGCAAGAATCGGGATGAGGAGCAGGATTACGATCCTCGCCTGCCATCCGAGCATAGTCACTTTCAATTCGTCTGACTTGCCTTTCACCTCTTCGCCCTTGCGGGGATGCGACCAGCGGTAATGCCCGAGGATATTGATGCCCAGGGACAGGGGCTGGAGCAGCAGGGATGCGTACAGATGCTTGTTGAAGAACATAAGGGTAAGGCCTATAGTGTAGAGATAGCCAACCCAGAAGTTGTATTTGCTGTTCCGTCCGGCGAGGAACACGCAGGTCAGACCCAGTACCGACGTCACCAGGTCTATGAGCAGGACCGGAGTGTCGGAACCTATGGTAAACAATGTATAATTCAACCAATCCATATAATTAACCTATTGAGCCCTCGAGAGATACTGAGAGCAGTTTACGCGCCTCCACCGCAAATTCCATAGGAAGCCTGGCGAGGACCTCCTTTGCATAACCGTTCACTATGAGCCCCACCGCATCCTCTGATGGAATACCTCTCTGATTGCAGTAGAAGAGCTGGTCTTCGCTGATCTTGGAGGTCGTTGCCTCGTGCTCCACCACCGCCGAGGGATTCGCGTTCCGGATTTCGGGGAAAGTGTGGGCACCGCAGTCCGAACCTATCAGCAGGCTGTCGCATTGGGAGTAGTTGCGGGCGTTGTCGGCTCCGGGCAGCATTTGCACCAGACCCCTGTAACTGTTCTGGCTGTGACCTGCGGATATGCCTTTGCTGACTATTCGGCTGCGGGTGTTGCGCCCTATGTGTATCATCTTGGTGCCGGTGTCTGCCTGCTGGCGGTTGTTGGTGACTGCCACGGAATAGAACTCGGACGAGGAATTGTCGCCCTTGAGTATGGTGGAGGGGTATTTCCAGGTGATTGCGGAACCTGTCTCCACCTGCGTCCAGGACAAGTGGCTCCCGCTGCCCTTGCAGATGCCCCTCTTTGTGACGAAGTTGAAAATACCGCCACGTCCCTGCGCATCGCCCGGATACCAGTTCTGGACTGTGGAATAGCGCACGTCGGCATCCTTTTCCACGATTATCTCAACCACTGCGGCGTGGAGCTGGTTCTCATCGCGCATAGGGGCAGTGCAGCCTTCCATATAACTCACATAAGACCCTTCCTCTGCCACGATGAGCGTCCTTTCGAACTGTCCCGTACCCCTGGCGTTGATGCGGAAATAACTGGAAAGTTCCATAGGACAGCGCACTCCCCTGGGTATGTAGCAGAACGAACCGTCACTGAATACTGCGGAATTGAGGGCAGCATAGAAATTGTCCCCCGAGGGCACGACCGTCGCCAAGTATTTCCGCACCAGGTCCGGATGTTCCCTCACAGCCTCCGAGAATGAGCAGAAGATGATGCCCTTTTCGGCAAGCGCAGCCCTGAAAGTCGTAGCCACGGACACCGAATCGAACACCGCGTCCACAGCCACCCCTGCAAGTGCAGCCCTTTCGTTCAGGGGAATGCCGAGTTTGTCGAAGGTCTTTTCCAGTTCCGGGTCGATCTCCTTCGGGGCGTCGGACTCTTTCTTGGGCGCAGCGTAGTATATGATGTCCTGAAAATCAATGTCAGGAATATCCAGATG
>JBJEJT010000181.1:0-3245 GCA_051878255.1 Candidatus Cryptobacteroides sp.
CCTCGATTGTTGTGACGTTTGACTGCCAGATCGAAAAGATTGCGCACTTCACGGGCGTTCCCGAAGGTCTCCGTGCGTTTGAGGTACATCCTGTCGAAGACTTTAGGAAGCATTTCCTCCGCTTTCGCATCCAGGGTAAATACTGTGTTTTCGGTATTGCTGGAGAGCATACGGCGGAAAATTTCTTCGAGCTCACGGGCATCATAATCAGGAAATTCAATGGTGACGTTGAATCGGGAAGGGGTGCCTGGGTTGATCCGGATGAATTCGTCCATTTCCTTGGTGTAGCCTGCCATTATGCAGACGAAATCGCCTTTTCGGTTCTCCGCAATGTTGAGCAGGGTGTTCACTGCATCGGAACCGTATCCTCCCCGGTCGCTACCTGCAAGGGCATACGCCTCGTCGATGAAGAGGACTCCGCCCATAGCCTTGTCCACGTATTTCTTGACATTTGCCTCCGTGTCGCCAATGAACTGGCCTATGAAATCTTTCCCGGATACTTCCACAAACTGTCCCGTAGGCAGGGCTCCTATGGCATTCAGAACTTCTCCGAACTTACGGGCGAAAGTGGTCTTTCCGGTGCCCGGGTTGCCGACGAAGATATAATGGTCCCGTATGAGTCTGCCATTGACGCCGTTTTCTTTCTTTTTCTTGATGTTGCGGATTATAGCCTTGAGTTCGTCCTTTACGCTTTGCAGGCCCACGTACTGGTCCAGTTCCGAGAGAATTTCCCCTTCTGTCTTGGGTGCAAAACATTTGGCGTCGTCAATGTCCTCTGCACATAGGCTCTTGCTTCCTTTCACAGCAGCTACGACAGCCAGGTCTTCGGCGGTTTTTTCAGCCAGGTGCCCGTTCACGTGTCCCATATCAGTCTGCCTCATACACCAGGCGAAATGTCTCATCATCTTTTTCTCCGTCCCGTCTTCCATACCGAGGTGGTACCTGTTATGCAGGATGGATGCGGTAAGCGTGTTCAACTCATTGATGGAGAATGCTTCCAACCTGAATTCATATTCGAAGAGACGGTACACGTCCTTGTTGTTCGCGAGAAATTCCGAGAGGTCGTTCCTGTGCCCGCATAGAATCACTATCGGGGCTACCTCGGACGACCTCATCCTCGCGAACAATTTGTCCAGTTCGTTCACTTCCGATGCCTTGGTGGTGGGGAGCAGCTTATGTGCATTGGTAATCAAGAGAATCCCGTCGCTGATAGCCGCGATATTCTTGTCAAAATCAGATGAGAACTGGCTCCAGTCTGCCGCATCTACTTCCTTTGTGGCCTGTTTTGACACCCCGGCAGCAACAATCTTGTCCGCAATTACCTGCGCTATGAAATGTTTGCCGGACCCGGGATCCCCGAGTATGATGCAGTCCAGACCTATTCTGGCTCCGCCCTGTGCGAGAATCTTGGCGACTTTCAGCTTCTTGTCCAATTCCTCCAGTGTGGGCAGGATGTTGTCTTTGCCTATCAGCCTCTTCTTCGAGTCCTGCCTTTCCAGTACTTCTCCGCAGAAACGGCAGTATTTTGCTTCAGTCCGGTTTTCTTTTCCGCATTTTTTGCAAATTCCCATAAATCTGAATATGTTTACTTGGTCACTTTCGATGCCAACTTGTTGATTTCCTGAATCGTGCTTCCGTCCACCGTGCCTGTGGCATCCACATTCGCACCAACGTCCCCGGGATTGAGGGACTGGAACTGCTGGAGGTCCGGGTTCACTTCCGTGACCACTTGCTCCGTCGCAGGGTGTTTCACTTTGTTGAACATAGAACTCTTGGGAACAAATATGCTCAATCCGGAGAGAATGACCATAAAGCACACGAACAAAATGACGTATATGCGCCTTTTCTTCAGGTCGCCTTTCCAATTCTCAATGTCGTTTTCATTGAATGCCAGGCTTGTCGATGAATCAAATACACTGTCGTTGCTGAATGCGTGATAGAGAGGTTCCAGAACCAGCTCGTCAAATCCCGGTTTCGAGAATTTCCGGGCTGTTTTTGCATAATGGCTCGGGGAGAACAAAGTCTTAATAGACAGAGGAATTGTGACCCAGAGGACCACCAGCAGGTAGATATATAGAATGAATTGCCCCAAATACCAGATTGTGGCAGTAAGGATGAAAGACACTATGCATCCTGCAACCATAGCGGCAACACATCCTTTGCGTTTGTCTGAGACGGATAAGAATATGATTCCGAAGATTATTCCCACCGGCCAGAAGAAATAGGACATATCCAGATTGCTCGTGTCCACAACAGGATTCTCTATGATGGCAAGAATCAGCAGTGCTGTAAGCAGCAGGGCAGGCACCAGGGCAAACAGGACGGTAACAACCATCTGTACGATATTTCTGGTGTTCAGGGCTCTGATCTTGGACTGTCCATCTGAAATGGTCTTTTCCGCAATCCTTTTAGCCTGGTCGAAACGTACCACGGGAGTTAGGTCCTGGTCTATGCGGCGCAGGTCCTCCAGATAGTCCTTGAGCAATTTTTCGTATGTGAACTGTCCGGAAAAGTCGGCATCCGGGTTTTCGTGATGCTGGACTGCCAGCCATCCCCGTGCGCCCCTGGTCTCATATTCCTTTTTGAGTACGGAGGGAGGCTGTAGGAAAAACTCGGAAAGTCCAGTGACTTTTTTCCCGCTGTCCGCGAATCTGTACACCGGAGTGCAGCCGTAGCCCTTGATGATCTTCATCAAGGCAGTCTGTCTTCGGTACAGGTCATCTTTCGGACCTGCTTTTTTCGTATAGTCCAGGCTGTTGAAGTCCGTGCAGTACTTGAACCAGGAAATCTGATTCTTGAAGCGCTCTCCTTTGGTGCCCAGGGAATCCAGGACATAGTTGATTGAATCGGGTTTGTCAATGGAAGCCACGACCAGATAGACGGTGACAGGCTGGATCTTGAGATTCAACGGGCTGTATTTGCTGTCCTTCCAGTTTGCTATGAGTTTGTCGTCATCCCCGTTGAACTCTCCCCAATAGATATTGTAAATTTCGTTGAACAATCTGCCTAGGCCTTCCTGCGTCATTGCATACCAGCTGTCGGAAGGGTCGTTTATCATATTGAGGTCCGTCAAAGGGTCCATAACCTGCACCCTCAGCAGATCTGTAAAATAGTCATTAGGAGATTTCGGCAGGGTGTCGGCAAGGTGGCGGTTCCGGACTCTGACCCATTCCAGGAAGGTGTCGGAGCTGACCAGGTCCACGGTGTCTCCGTCAGCGATGGCGTTGTTGTAGAAATGGCTCACG
>JBJEJT010000182.1:0-3243 GCA_051878255.1 Candidatus Cryptobacteroides sp.
AGATTCTGCATAGTCACTTTCCTCGTGTAATCGCTGAAAAGGGTTACAATATAGTCGGCGCAGTCCTGTGCGTCAGCATTTCCAAGTGGCGACATCCTGTCCGCATAGTCGAACATCCTGTCCATCCCGGCTATCCCCTGCCCTGCCGAAGTCTTGGTGGGAGACTGGGATACGGTATTGACTCTCACACCGTTATGTCTTGCGTAGATGTTTCCGAAAGTCCTGGTGATGGACTGGAGGAGAGCCTTTGCATCGGACATATCAGAATATCCTGCCACTGCACGGTCTCCTGCGATGTAGGTCAGTGCCACCACGGAACCGCCCGGATTGAGGGCATCCTTTGCGTAGAGCACTTTCAGCAGTTTGTGGAAAGATATTGCCGAGATGTCGAGGGTCTTGCTGAGGAAATCGTAGTTGAGGTCCTCGTATGGGATGTTCTTCCTGATGTTCGGGGACATTCCCACGGAATGGAGAACGAAGTCGAATTTCCCTCCGAAATGTTCCATAGCCCCGTCCACGAGTTTCTCCAGGTCCCCGACGCTGGTCGCATCTGCCACGATGACCGGAGCCTTGCACTCCTGCGCCAAAGTGCCGATGGTCCCCAGACGGAGGGCAAGGGCAGTGTTGGTGAGCACTATATCCGCGCCTTCTCGCGCGGCTGCCTGGGCTGTCTTCCAGGCAATTGACATATCATTCAGCGCTCCGAAAATGATACCTTTCTTTCCTTGTAGTATTCCCATATCATTCTGCCTTTACCAATGCCACTGAAAGCCGGGCGGAACAGCAGAGGTTACCGTCCACGGTGGCCTTGGATTCGATGAATATTAAATTTCCCCTGACTGACAGGATCTTGGCACGCGACTGTACCACATCTCCCGGATGGACGGGATGCTTGAAACGCACATTCTCCATTCCGACAAACATCGGTATGGTCTTGCCGTCAAGTTTTTCGCGGATGAGCAGGGCGGAACCCTGACCCATCATTTCTGTAAGAATCACTCCCGGCACCACCGGCATAGTGGGGAAGTGCCCCTGGAGAAAATATTCGTCACCTTTCACTTTGTATTCAGACACGCAATACTCCCCGTCCAACTCCATCTTATCGACCAGAAGCATCGGCTCCCTGTGTGGGAGGATTTCCTTGATTTCGTCTCTGTCCATATCCTATATGTGTTTTCATTTGACTTTGCGGAAAGCAATGGAGGCATTGTGTCCTCCGAATCCGAGTGAGTTGCTCAGGGCGACATCCACATCCATCTTTCTGGAATGCAAAGGTACATAATCCAAGTCACATTCCGGATCGTTCTGCTCAAGTCCTATGGTTGGAGGGACCATCCCATCTCTGATTGCAAGCACGCAGGCTATCGCCTCGACAGCCCCCGCTGCACCGAGAAGATGCCCGGTCATAGATTTGGTGGAACTGATGGCAGCCTTGCGTGCCTGTTCCTCCCCGAGTGCCAACTTTATGGCGAGGGTCTCGCTGGAGTCGTTCAGATGGGTACCTGTGCCGTGAGCATTGATGTAGAGGGATTCCCCCTCCTTGAATCCAGCCTGGTCCAGAGCCTTTCTGATGGAACGGGAGGCAGGCTTGCCGTCAGGTGCAGGTGCCGTGATGTGATGCGCGTCGCAAGTGTTGCCGTAGCCGCATATTTCCGCAAGGATTTCCGCACCACGTGCCTTTGCGTGGGCATATTCCTCAAGCACGAGCGCTCCTGCCCCCTCGCCCATCACGAAGCCTTTCCTGCGGGCGTCGAACGGGAGGCAGGCTTTCAACGGGTCTTCTTCGAGGGAAAGCGCACGGGCGTTCTGGAAACCTCCGATGGCTATGGGATTGACGGCGGATTCGCTGCCTCCGGCTATGATGGCGTCAGCATCCCCCCTCTGAATCGCAAGGAAAGCCTCGCCTATGGCATTCGTTCCCGTGGCACAGGCGCTCACCACGGCAAGACAGGGACCCTGAGCCCCCACCCTGATTGCTATGTTGGCTCCGGCTATGTTCCCTATCATCATAGGGATGAACATTGGCGACACCTTCCCGCCTCCATTCTCGGTCATATTCTTGGTCTGGCGCACGAAAGTATCCAGTCCTCCCACACCCGAGCCCATATACACTCCAAGCATCTCGCCGCTGATGTTCTCTCCCGGGACAAGACCGCTGTCCCTGAGAGCCTGAAGCGACGCCGCCATCGCAAAATGGCTGAACTTGTCGGTTTTCCGGATTTCCTGAGGTGTAAGTCCGAAGTCTGCCGGATTGAAATCCATCACCTGGCCTGCCACCTTGACGTTGATGCCGTCCGCATCCCTTACGTCTCCGAAATCAAGAGGGCGTATTCCGCATTTTCCGGCGAAAAGAGCCGTCCGGAAATCCTCCACATTGTTGCCTATCGGGGAAATCACCCCCATTCCTGTCACTACGACACGTCTTTCTTTATTCATTTTCCGTATTTTTATGGTTCACAAGTTTTTTGTACCTTGCACCGTTTTTTGACTCAAGGTCCCTATTTATGGAAATGCACAAATACTTGTTTTCTAAACGTTTTCTGACACTGTCCGTCATCACGATATTCCTGTTCTCAATTCCTCTGCTGCTGATTTACGGGAATTTTTCCGACACTCTCTGGATAGGGTTCCGTTCCTGGAAAAACTTCGCATTCACGCTGCTTTTCTACACCCTTGCTATCTCCATTATGACATTAAGCAAGGTATTTATCTACAAATATCAGTCCCGTCACAAACTTACTCTCGTCAAATTCATCATCTGGGCTTTCGTCGAATATCTGGTGCTTGCGTTCATCTATCTCCTGCTCACTCCCGCTGCCACCGGACACGTATTGCAGATAAGCCCGGCACTTGTGCTGAAGGCGTCACTGTGTGTGACCCTCATCCTGGGCCTGCCCTATTCTTTCCTCTGCCTCGGTGCATCCAACATCGCCCTGCGAGAAGAATTTGACGCTTTCAAGGCAGGTGTCTCCGCGAAAGAGAACAAGGACAGTATCACTCTGTACGACTACAAGGGCGTGCCTGCACTCACTCTCCGCACCGACGCCATCCTCTATATGGAATCGCAGGACAATTACGTGATGATACACTACCTTTCCGAGGGAGTGGAACACAAGTATATGCTGCGCTGCCCGACACAGAGGATAGATGCTATGCTGGAGGGTACCTCGCTTATGCGGTGCCACCGTTCATTCATAGTGAACCTCAGCCATACAGCCGAGATAGTCCGGGCACACAGACGGG
>JBJEJT010000183.1:0-3235 GCA_051878255.1 Candidatus Cryptobacteroides sp.
GAGCACGCATCGTGTCGGATGCCACGTGGAATTCCTCTATGCCTCCGTAAGGGTTGAGCAGACGGAAATGCACTGAACGGTACCCGTTTGCCTTGGGCTGTGCGAGATAATTGACAAGGCTGCCGGTCTGTTCACGGTAACGCTGGGCAAGCAGGCTGTAGATTCTGAAAATGACATCTTCTTCGGTCAGGTTCCACTCTCCCGAATAATTGAGTTCGTAATTCACCTCGTCCAGATTGAAATGCACCCGGAGGAAGTGTTTGAACGGCACGTGGTAGAAGTCGCAGTGCCTCTCCTGCATTTCCCTCCAGACGGAATAGGGCTTGCGGTAGCGGATGCCCCATCCGATGCCGTTCCCCATTTCCGACCTTATATAGCGCATAGATTCGTCCAAGAACTTCTTTGTGGCGTATTCGGTGCGCTGACGGTCCTCATCAAGCAGTTTGCCGACCTGCTCATACTCCTGTGGATTGAGGAACTGGAATGCCAGGTTCTCAAGTTCGGACTTGACCTTGTAGAGTCCGAGACGACCTGCCAGGGGAGCAAAGAAGAACTGAGTTTCAGATGCTGTCTTCCACTGTTTCTGGGGACGCAGGCCTGCGAGGGTCCTCATATTGTGGAGCCTGTCGCTGAGCTTGAGTATGAGTACCCGGATATCGCCCTTGACAGAACCGAGGATATGCTGGAAGTTGTCCACCTGTTTCTTGTTGGGCTTTGTGACAGCCCCACGAGGAATGCCACATCCGCCCCGAAACGAGCCCGTATGTCCTCTATGGTGTAGGAAGTGTCCTCCACCACATCGTGGAGCAAAGCCGCAGCGATGAGCGACGCATCCGTCTGGGACATTTCCCTGACCACCACCAGCGCAACCGCCAGCGGATGCAATATGTAGGGCAGCCCCTGGTCCCGAGTCTGGGATGAATGAGCATCCTTGGCAAGCAGGAACGCTTCCTCGATGAGCTGTCTATGCTCACCGTCCATTTCCTCCGGCAGCGCCTCCACAAGTTTTTCATAGGCGTCCCGTATCAATTCTTCGTTGTCCATAGTCCATCAATTAACTTTTCCAACTCTTCCAGACTGTTGTCCATAGAAGTAAAGACCTTTTCTTTGCCCATCGCGGCGGCAAGGGAGGACGGGGTGTCCAGTTTCCATCCGGTCTGCGGCGCATACTCTGCGAAGGCTTCCGAAATCACCTCCGAGAATTTCGCGGCGTGGGCGGTCGCAAGGTAGAACCCGTCTGCCGCCACGTTCCGGAAAGCGAGGTATGCGACAGCGGAATGCGGGTCGGACAGATAACCATAGTCCCTGTAAATGTCCACTATCGCACTCTTGATTTGGGCATCGCTGAATGAATACCCTCCGACCATATCCTTGAGACTTGAGAAATCGTTGCCGAACAGATACATCATCCTCTCATAGTTGCTCGGTGCCCCGACATCCATTGCATTCGCCACCGTAGCCACTGAGGGACCCGGTTCATAAGTGCCAGTGACAAGGAACTTCGGAATCACGTCGTTGGCGTTGGAGGCTACCGTGAACCTGCGCACGGGCATCCCCATCTTCCACGCCAACATTCCGGCGGTGACATTGCCGTAGTTGCCACTTGGGACCACGATTTCCGGGTCTCCGGCGTTTTCAGTTGCCCACTGTGCCCACGCATAGAAATAATAGAAGGACTGGGGAATCCAGCGGAGCAGGTTGATCGAGTTGGCGGAAGTGACATTATGGGTCTGGCGGAAGCGGCTGTCGTTGAAAACAGCCTTCACCAAGGCTTGGCAGTCATCGAAACTGCCCCTTACACGAACAGGCGTGATATTGCCGCCGAGAGTTGTCATCTGGGCTTCCTGAAGCGGGCTGACCTTGCCCTCCGGATAGAGGACCACCACCCTGGTGCCGGGGACATTGAGGAACCCGGCAGCAACCGCACTGCCTGTATCTCCGGAGGTGGCAGTGAGGATAGTCAGGTCTTCGCCGTCGGTATTGAGCAGCCCGAACATTCCTCCCATAAACCTGGCTCCGAAATCCTTGAATGCACAGGTGGGTCCGTGGAACAGTTCCAGCACATTCACTCCGGGGGCAATGGTATTCAGGGGACAGTCGAAACCGTATGCTTTCCTTACCATCGCATCGATCTGCCCCACAGGCAGGTCTTCCCCGAAAAACAGGGAGGCGAGGTAGGACGCAAGGTCGGGATAGGACTTCCGGGCAAGTTCCCGGACCTTGTCAAGATCAACCTGAGGCACGGACTCAGGCATAAACAGACCCCCGTCCGGTGCAAGTCCGAGCCTTGCGGCATCCTTCAATGAATGGGGATGCTGACGGGACGTATCTCTGGTGCTGAAGTATTTCATCAGAATAAGTTGGTGAGGTATTAGAGGGTAAGATGGGTAAGTTTCGCTCCCTTGTTGGAGACTTTCACCACATAGACTTCGCAACCGGTGTCAAGTGCCTCGAAATGCTCCTTGAGGATTTTTCCGGCAGCTTCGGCAACGGGACGGCTGTCACACAGGGCGAACACTGACGGACCGGAGCCGGAAATGTTCATAGCCAGGGCACCGGATTCCAGGATTTTTTCCCTGAGATGGTCGAAACCGGGGATGAATTGTTTTCTGTACGGCTCGGCTACGAAATCCTGCATCGAATGTCCGATGAGTTTGATGTTTCCGGTACACAGACCTGCCACGAGCCCTCCCACGTTGCCCCATTGGCGCACAGCATCGTGCATCGGCACTGCTTTCGGGAGGATTTCCCTCGCCGCCTTGGTGCTGACGACTATGTGGGGATGGACCACCGCGCAGTAGAAGTTGCCCGGGACAGGCAACTGAATCAAGTCCAGAGGTTCATATCCACGGATGAGCACTATCCCTCCCATCACGGCAGGGGCGGCATTGTCGGCGTGGAATCCACCGCTTGCGAGGTTTTCACCTTCCATAGCGCAGATTACCACTTCTTCCTCAGACAGGGGACAACCGAAAAGTTCATTCATCCCGAAAGCAGCGGCGGCTGAAGAGGCTGCGCTGGAACCTATGCCGGAACCCGGATAAATCTTCTCGCATATCACCACGTCAATCCGGGCTTTCTGATTGATTTTCTGAAGGAAAGACCTTACGACAGGAGTGATGACGTTCTGTTCTATGTCCTCGGGAAGAGGGACTCCGCTTCTGTTTGTGATCGTGAGTCCGTCTCCTTCGCTTGCTGTGATTTCCAAGATATCTCCCACCTCATCCAACGCCAG
>JBJEJT010000184.1:0-3233 GCA_051878255.1 Candidatus Cryptobacteroides sp.
TTCCGTCTGTCAGCCTGAGGTATATCTTCGGGGACAATGAGCCGGTAGTTTATGCCAATGTGGTCGGAGGTTCTCTCCCGGGCAGGTATTTCGAGCAACAGATGCCTTTCGTGGGACTTCTGAACACCACTTTCCTGGACCGCAGGCTCACCCTCATCAGGACGGATTTCCGTTTCAATGTGTATGGAAACCATTATGTCACCGGAATTTTCAACTATCTTTACACCCATCGGGACATCGATGCCATAAAGGAGGGGAAGGGAATCTTCGGTGCAGGACTGGAGTATTCTTACGACACCATAGTGGGACCTGTCTCTGCCAATGTGCACTGGTCGTCCCTCACGAACAGCGTCGGGGTTTATTGCAGCATAGGATATAATTTCTGAACTGAAGATGGAAAATCTGGAAATGAAAAAGGCATTGACGAGTCTGAGGAACCTGTGTTCCAGGCGCGAATACTGTGCCAGCGACATAATGGAAAAGGCTCAGAAAGCTTTGGATGGGAATGTGCGTGATGCTGCAGAAGTCGTCAATTCCCTCGTGAGTGACGGATTCATTGACAACAGGCGCTATTGTGCGGCTTTCGCCAGGGACAAGTCGTCGCTCTCCGGCTGGGGCAAGGCAAAAATCAGTTTTGCCCTCAGACAGAAAGGTCTGTCCGCGGAGGACATAGGGTATGGACTGTCTATGATTGATGCTCCGAAAGCTGATGCAAGGCTTGACAGGCTCGTGCTGAACAGAATCATACATTTGAAGAATGACCCGGAATGGAGACAGAAGACCATCCGTTTCGCTATGGGGCGCGGATATGATTATGGGGAAGTTTCGGCTTCATTGGACCGTGTGTCTTCTTCGATTGGGGAATAGGATTTTTGCAAGAACGATCAACAGGATTTGCAAAACTTGAGTAACTGAGAACAATCAATATCTTAATACTATGTACAGAAACTTGACTGACCAGGAAGTCGCTTTGCTGAAAGCCCAGGCTTGCAGCGCTTCCGATTGGAATGAAATCGAGGTTTCGGACGGCTTCTCCGCTGAATATGTGCGGTCCGTCCGCTTTTCCGGCAAGGTGCGGATTGGCGCTTTCAACAAGGAATTCGAATTGCCTGGGGGAATGAAGAAACATTCGGGTCTCTATCACGCCACACTGCACAACGTCACCATCGGTGACGACTGCTGCATCGAGAACGTGAAGAATTACATCGCGAACTATGAAATCGGCAGGGACTGCTATATCGAGAATGTGGATATTATCCTCACTGACGGATTCAGTTCTTTCGGGAACGGCGTGGAGGCTTCCGTGCTCAACGAGACGGGAGGACGCGAGGTCGTGATCTTTGACAGGCTGACAGCCCAGACAGCCTACATAATGGCTCTCTACCGTCATCGTCCGGAACTTATATCCAGGCTCCGCGGACTCATAAACAAATATGTGGAGTCCGTATCTTCAGACATCGGGCACATCGGCAACGACGTAACCATAGTGGATGCCGGATACATCAAGAATGTAAAGGTTGGGGACTGCTGCAAGATAGAGGGGGCTTCCCGCCTCAAGAACGGCAGCCTGAATTCCAATGCTTCCGCACCGGTCCACATTGGTGTCGGGGTCATCGGGGATGACTTCATAGTTTGCAGCGGTTCATCCGTGGAGGACGGGGTGACCTTTTCCCGCTGCTTCGTGGGGCAGGCTTGCCACCTGGGGCACAACTATTCCGCTTCCGATTCCCTCTTTTTCAGCAACTGCCAGGGAGAGAACGGGGAGGCGTGTGCGATTTTCGCCGGTCCGTTCACTGTCACCCACCACAAATCCACCCTTCTCATAGCCGGAATGTTCTCGTTTATGAATGCCGGTTCCGGTTCCAACCAGAGCAACCATATGTACAAGCTCGGACCTATCCATCAGGGCATTATGGAGAGGGGAGCCAAGACCACCTCGGATTCCTACATACTCTGGCCAGCCAAAGTCGGGGCTTTCTCCCTCGTGATGGGACGACACGTCAGCCACCAGGACACATCCAACCTGCCTTTCTCCTATCTCATCGAGAACCACGGCACAAGTTTCATTATGCCTGGAGCGAACCTCAAGTCCGTGGGCACAATACGTGACGCGAAGAAATGGCCTCAGCGTGACGGCAGGAAAGATCCTGACAAGCTGGATATGATAAACTACAATCTTCTCAGCCCATACACTGTGAACAAGATGCTCAAGGCTGTGAAGATTCTCAAGGACCTCCAGACCACTGCTGGACCGAATTCCGAGACCTACACCTATCAGAGTGGGGTAATCAAGCGCACCTCACTTCTGAAAGGACTCAGATACTATGGTCTCGCGATAGACAAGTTCCTGGGCAACTCATTGATTTCCAGATTGATGAAATCCTCCTTCAAGGATGTAGTGGAACTTCGTGCAGCCCTTTGCCCGGAGTCTTCCACCGGTCTGCACCATTGGGTGGACCTTTCTGGACTCATCGCACCCCGTTCCGCTGTCGAGAAACTTATGGACAGCATCCAGAACGGGGAGATAGAATCCGTGGATGCCATAACCGAGGGATTCGCGCAGATACATCAGAAGTACTACGACTACGAATGGACCTGGGCTTACCGCATAATCAACGAGTATTACGGGGTGGATCTTTCCGATGCCACTGTGGAACAACTCCTCGGTCTGATCGAGAAATGGAAGTCCTCAGTCGTGGAACTGGACAGGATGATTTATGACGATGCAAGCAAGGAGTTCAGCCTTACCGCTATGACCAGTTTCGGTGCGGACGGGGGCGAGGAAAGGCGCATTGCCGATTTTGAACAGGTCAGAGGTTCAAGTTTCGAGTCCAATTCTTTCGTCAAGTCCATTCTCAACCATATTGAAATCAAGTCAGAACTCTTCTGCCAGGCAAAGGAAAAACTTGAGTCTATATGCTGATTATTGCCGACTGTGGTGCCACCAAAGCCGATTGGGCTGTGATCCGGGGCGGAAAACTTGTCAAACGTCTTTCCACCGGGGGGTTCAATGCCGCAGTCGGGAAAACGGCAGAGCCTGCAATCCGGGAATTTTCGGAATCGTTGAAATCCTCTTCCATAGGGTCGGACGGGACTGTGCAGTTCCGCTTCTATTGCGCCGGGGCAGTTTCGGAGGGAATGTCATACGGAATCCGGAAATGCCTCGGGGATTTCTTCGAGGGGGCTGAGGTGGAAGTCTTTTCCGATATGCTCGGTGCAGCCCGGGCAGTCTG
>JBJEJT010000185.1:0-3207 GCA_051878255.1 Candidatus Cryptobacteroides sp.
GTCCATAAGTTTCACGAGGTCCTTCATAATTTTGTTCACGCAGTCCTCGTGGAAGTCGCCGTGGTTGCGGAAACTGAACAGATAGAGTTTCAGGCTCTTGGATTCCACCATCTTCACATCCGGGATGTAGGAAATGCGTATCTCGGCAAAATCAGGCTGCCCCGTGATCGGGCAGAGGCTTGTGAACTCCGGACAGTTGAACTGCACCCAATAGTCGTTGTCCTGATGCCTGTTTATGAATGTTTCCAGGACCGACGGATCATAGTCCTGGCTGTAAGTCGTCTTGGTTCCGAGGGCGTGCAGGCCCTCCAATTCTCTTTCTTCTGCCATAAAAAATCAAATATCTGACACTTTGAACACATTGTAGGAAATGCCCCTGTCGAACACATCCTCGTCTTCCCTCTTCTTAACCCACGCCACGACCCTCACGGTGATAGGCAGCACGAGGAACTCGTAGAGAGTCTTGAACACAGCCTGGGAGAGCACCAGCAAAGCCAGATTCCCAGCCGGGACTATCCCGCCGAGGGCGACCGGGAAGAATATGAGCGAATCAAGGCTCTCCCCCACCAGGGTGGAGACCACAGCCCTGAGCGTGAAATGTTTGCCACCGCTTGCCACCTTCATCTTCGACATAATGTAGGCATTGGAGAACGAACCGACGAGAAATGCCACGAATGACGCGGCAGCGACACGGGGAGCAAGCCCGAAAATCTGGTGGAAACCCTCGTCCATAGTCCAGTAGGGCGCTCCCGGGATCCAGTCCGCAAGGGCGCACATCGCCACGAAAAAGAAATTCATCACAAAGCCTGTCCAGATGACCAGACGTGCTTTCTTGAATCCCCACACCTCCGCTATGCAGTCATTTATGACATAGGACACCGGAAAAATCAGAATACCGCAGGTAAGGTTGATTTTCCCGAACTCAATCTGTTTGACAGCAAGCAGGTTGCCCAGAATCAGGCAGATACAGAACACGATTCCCATCAGCATAAAGGAAACCGATACGTTTTTTCCTTTCATTTCCTTGTTTTTTAAGAGGTTCGGAATCCTCAAAAAACAACTTGCATCCCTGAAAGTCCGATGCAACTTCTTTTTTTCGTATTCCTTAATCAAGCACTCTGTCCGGATGAGAAAACTTTTCTCTCCAAACCGGGCGCAAATTTAGACATAAATCAGTTTATGGCAAAATTATTTCGGAGGATATGGCTGCCTTTCGGGAGATATTTCCTATATTCGCACAACAGGAAATATAAAACCAAGACTTGCGAAACTTGAATCAAGAAATATGGGAAAATTCAGTTGCTATCTCAAATCCGCGAGGCTCAGGACGCTGCCCCTGTCCCTTGCGGGCATTGTCACAGGAGTGGGCCTGGCTGCGGCAGACTACAGGATCGATGCCCTTACAGCCACATTGGTGGCACTGACAGCCATCTGCCTGCAGATTCTTTCCAACGTTTCCAACGAATATGGAGACTACATCCACGGGACTGACCGTGACGACCGACAGGGTCCGAGATACTCTTTCGGGCAGATTACTGACAAGGATTACAAGAGGATGGTGATCTTCTGGGTGGCAGCAAGCTGTGTATCCGGGCTCGCGATGATATGGCGTTCATACGGCACCCTGATGCAACTTGAGCCTGTTATGATACTGATTCTCGGAGTCTTCGCCATCACTGCCGCTATGCGCTACACTCTCGGGAACCATCCGTACGGCTACAGCGGTCACGGAGACATAGCCGTATTCATATTCTTCGGTCTGGTTACGGTCCTGGGCTCCTATTTCATCGTGGCTCACGAAATTCCGTCCTGGTATCTCATCCTGCCGGCGTCCGCAATAGGGCTTTTCAGCGTAGGGGTCCTGAATGTGAACAATCTGAGAGACATAAAGACGGACGCGGAGACAAGGATAACTATGGCAATCAGGCTCGGAGTGAGGAAAGCCAAGATTTATCAGGGACTGCTCATCTGCGGAGGATGGGCTATGATGGTGATCTATGTCTTCGGATGCAGGATTTTCGACTGGTGGCACCTGCTGTTCGTCATCACCCTGCCTCTTTT
Organism: Candidatus Cryptobacteroides sp.; assembly: GCA_051878255.1. Lineage (GTDB taxonomy): Bacteria > Bacteroidota > Bacteroidia > Bacteroidales > UBA932 > Cryptobacteroides. The sequence goes on from JBJEJT010000185.1 coordinate 2,062, forward strand.
CGTGATCCACCTTTCCGGAGTCAGGAGGAAGAACGACGCGGAACTTGACAAGTACCTGCCGATGCTCGTGATGGGAACATTTCTGATGTCAATCTGCATTGCAATAGGCTTCAATGCCTACAGATGGTTCTGATAGGTCCTCGAATTTCATTTGACGGCAGTGTACATCCTGCATATTCCGAAAGTGAGGGCACGGTGTGAGACAGAGGAAAAACCGCAGGAGGAAAGTTCTGCCTTGAACTCTGCCGGCATAGGGAAATTCAGTACCGATGCCGGCAGGTATCTGTATGCAGCCCTGTTGCCGGAGACCCTGGCTCCCACATCGGGGATAATCTTCGTGAAATACAATCCGTAGAGATTGCGTATCACCGGTGTACGGGGCACCGAGAGTTCGAGAATCACCAGCCTGCCACCAGGCTTGAGCACCCGCAGCATCTCTTTCAGGCATTTGTCCCTGTGCTCGAAATTCCTCACCCCGAAACCCACACACACGGCATCGAAACTGTCGTCCGGATGCACGAGGGCCTCGCAATCCCCTACTGTGAGTTTCACCCTGTCCTCCAGATGTGCCGCAGACACTTTTTCCCTGCCGGACTTGAGCATCCCCTCGGATATGTCCACGCCGGTCACCTCTGCCTGGGCATTGTAACGGGCAAGGGCTATGGAGAAATCGCCCGTCCCGCAGGCTATGTCCAGCACTTTGGCAGGACCCGTTTCCGGAAGTGCCTTCCTGACGGCAATTCTCCGCCAAATCCTGTCTATGTCGAGCGAGAGTAGGTGATTGAGTTTGTCATATTCCGGAGCTATGCTGTCAAACATCTGCTCCACTGCTTCTTTCTTGGGCATATTTTTGTAATTTTGTACACTTTTTCCTGCCAATTTGGCAGAGCTTGCAAAATTAGGCATTTTTGATGAAAGGGACATATACAAAAAGGATGATAATATGGAAAACAAGGAAATCCCGGTGCTGCTGCTCACCGGTTATCTTGGAAGCGGCAAGACAACATTGCTGAACAGGATACTGAACAATCGCAAGGGCATACGTTTCGCCGTGATAGTGAACGATATAGGTGAAGTGAACATAGATGCCGACCTCATACAGAAAGGCGGAGTCGTGGGGAAAAAGGACGAAAGCCTGGTGGCGCT
>JBJEJT010000186.1:0-3196 GCA_051878255.1 Candidatus Cryptobacteroides sp.
AGCATCTTTCAGTTGTGACAGGAGCTGAAGCCGGCAAGCCCCTATTCCTCGTCCTGATGGGCCACCCTGAAGGAGAGCTCACCACTTTCGAACTCAGAGATTGCCACAAGGCTTGGCTTGGGCTGTCTTTCGTAGTATTTTGAGATTTCAATCTGCTCACGATTCTCGAAAACCTCCTCCATCGTGTCCCTTTCGTTCTTGAAATCCTCAAGTTTCTTTGTAAGTTCCTTCTTTTCCGCAGTTGCTATCTGGTTTGCCCTCCTGGACAGGATGACTACAGTTTCGTAGATGTTTCCGGTCGGAGCCGCAAGGTCGCACAAATCTCTTGTGATCGTGTTCAAAGGTATTTTCTTCGTTGCCATTTTGTGTTTGTTTTCTACAATAATATACGGGGACCTGCGGGCGGTGTTTCAAAAATTTTCGCCGTCATCCCGCATTTTCCGTCAATGTCCCCTCTTTTCGAGATATTTCTTCGCCTTTTCATAAGGAGACGCCAGCGAAGCCACATATTTCGATTCCGGATATTCCCCGATGAAGTTGAGATAGTCGTCCACGAAGACGAGATAACGCTCCTTCTGCTTGGACGGGACACTCAGCTCGGCATATTTGAACGAGGACATAGCTATGTAATAGAGTATGTCTTCGCGGTAGATATTGTCGGAATCATCCTTGAGCACATTCTTCAGGGCGACTCTGGAAGCAAGATAGTCCTCCATCTTGTAATAGAGCCTGGCTCCCTCGTAAGCCTTGCGGTCGAGCCTGCCGTTAAGGTCGTCAATCATCGCCTGGCACTCCTGTGCGTGCACATTGTCGGGTTCCTCACGCATATACTCGTTCATAGCATTGAGGGCAGTGTAGGTGGGCGACTGGTCAAGTTCATAGCGCAGGGTGTTGCGGTAGAGGCAGTCTATGCGCAGGAAACGGGCGTCAGATGCGAAAGGGCTGCGGGGATAGACCTCCACGAAACGGGAGAAATGGGTTTCGGCAGTGTAGTAGTCTTTCTGCATATAGTTGCTCAGCCCGCAGTAGTAGCGCACCGTATCATCCTTCTCGGTGCCCTCGGTGAGCATCGACAGGGACTCGAACAGGGCTGTGGACTTGCTGTACTTCTTGAGGTTGAAATAATCGAATGCTGCCTTGTACTTGGCATCCACGTCGCTTCCGTTGAGCAGCAGCTCATACTGGGACTTGCAGGAAGGGATGAGCATCAGGAGCATTGCTGCGGGGAGTATCAGTTTGAAAAATATCTTCATCTTCAGGTGGATTAAGGAATGTGAAAAAAGTGGGAAATTTCCAGCGACGATGCCGGTTCCTAAAGGGACTTGAGGAATTTCTCGGCATCGAGGGCAGCCCGGCATCCCGATGCGGCTGCATTCACAGCCTGACGGTACACCGGATCCTGCACGTCACCGGCGGCGAAAACGCCTTCCACATTCGTCCTTGAGGACTTTCCGTCAGTTACTATATAGCCCTGCGCATCGACGTCCACCCACTCTCTGAAGAGTTCCGAATTGGGATGATGACCGATGGCGAGGAAGAAGCCGTCGAGAGCCACTTCGAAGCATTCCCCATCCTTGCGTCTGAGCCGCACTCCGGTAACCCCGAACCCATCCCCGAGGACTTCGTCGGTGCTGCAGTTCCAAAGGACTTCTATGTTGGGAGTGGAGAGCACTCTCTTCTGCATCGCCTCCGAGGCCCTGAGCACATCGCGGCGCACAATCATATAGACTTTGCTGCACAGCCCGGCAAGATAGGTCGCCTCCTCGCAGGCTGTATCTCCACCGCCCACCACGGCAACGGTCTTGCCCCGGTAGAAGAAACCGTCACAGGTGGCGCAGGCAGACACGCCGGCTCCACGGTATTTTTCCTCGGATGGGAGCCCGAGATATTTTGCAGATGCGCCGGTGGCTATGACAAGCGTACGGGCAAGGAACTGTTCCTGGCCGTCCACCGTGACCTTGAAAGGTCTTTCGGAAAGGTCCACCGCAGTAACTGCACCGTTACGGATGTCAGCCCCGACCCTGACCGCCTGTCCGCGCATCGAGGACATAAGCTGGTTTCCGTCAATCCCCTCGGGGAATCCGGGAAAATTCTCTATTTCAGTGGTGGTTGTAAGTTGCCCGCCGGGCTGTGTCCCCTCAAAGAGAAGTGGTGCCATATTGGCTCTTGCAGCATAGATAGCCGCGGTGTATCCGGCAGGACCTCCGCCGATGATGAGACAGTCAACTGTTGTCGCCATATTGTTTTCTTTTACTCAGGTTTCCGCAAACCTGAACGGTTCATTTGAATTCAAACCTGCAAATTTAATAAAAATCATCGTATTTGGTTTATTTTTGCCGTTCATACGAGATTTTTCTGCACAAGTGTTCCTAAAACGGACTTATTTTGATAGATTTGCAGAATAAATCCCTGAAATATGTTCCCGGACAGTGTGATGACAGAAGAGAGTTTCCGCAAGATCCTCAAGAAACATTCCCTGAAAGCCACCCCGCAGAGGCTGGCAGTATTCAGGGCTATGTGCGGTATGGGACACGCATCGGCGGACCAGGTCAGCGAATACATACAGAAAGAGGGCGAAGTGAAAATCACCGTCGCCTCGGTTTACAACATACTTACCGAATTTACGGAACTGGGGGTTTTCAAGCACAGGCTCAGTGCGGACAGCAAGATGTTTTTCGACATCACCACCGAGGAACACGCCCATTTCTACGACATCGACAACAGCTGCTTCAGGGACCTTGCCATAGACAAGACCATAGAAGAACTGACTGCCAAGCTGATGAAGAGGAAGTTCAAGGGCTACAAGGTGGACTATGTGGACATCCAGATTGTGGGACACCCGACCAAACGCAAAAGGAGCAACTCCTGAACGGCAGGTCAGAATCCCTGCCTGCAGGCTGCGGCGGAGACTTCAGTGGAGGATTCCCCGCTTTCCTTGTCACTGGCAGGGTAAATCCAGAACTTCGTGGAAGAATCGAATGTAAGTCCGCTGATGATGTGTTCGACCCTGAAACTAATATACCCGCCTTTCTCTTCGATGTTCTCTTCAGGAGTGTCTTCCGCACACTTGTCTTCCCCGGCATTGTGGTAGAGATAGAAGAAGTATTCGTTTGACTTCTCTGTCTGGGGCTCGAAAACAAGTTGGAAGACGTGTTCGGTGTCGTTGCCCTTGAGTCCCTTGTAGCCCACATACATA
>JBJEJT010000187.1:0-3165 GCA_051878255.1 Candidatus Cryptobacteroides sp.
ACCGAAGGTATAAACCAGCAGATTTACAGTCTGCCCCATTTGGCCACTCTGGTATTCTCCCGTTTCCTTTTGGTTGAGAGCCTCAAAACCCTGAAAGTTTGAGCCGATGGAGGGAGTCGAACCCACGACCCCGAGATTACAAATCACGTGCTCTAGCCAACTGAGCTACATCGGCAATATGCCTCGCCTCAAAAGGGATTGCAAAGATAGGCATTTATTCCTATTCTCCAAAACTTTTTACGAATTTTCGTCTAACTTTGCGGAAATTTCATCGGAAGACCATAAAACATTTACAATAATGAACCACAAAATCCACAGCCTCATCATCTGTTGCGCACTCATCTCCGCAATGGGGTGCGCCCCTCAGTCAGACGAACTCCACATCGTGACAACCGGCGATGTGCACGGACGTTTCTTCAGCATCGACTATGGCTCAGGCAGGACTCAGTCCTCCCTCGAAGCGGTCAAATACTACACAGACAGCCTACGCTGCCGTTTCGGCAAGGACAATGTACTCCTGATTGATGCAGGGGACATACTTCAGGGCGACAACAGCGCATACTATTTCAACTATGTGGACACGGTCTCCGAACACATATATCCGAGAATAGCCGACTATATGGGGTATGACGCGGTCACCCTCGGCAACCACGACATAGAAACCGGGCACGCCGTCTATGACAGGGTCGCGGCGCAACTCGAAAAGAGACACATACCCGTGCTCGCAGGAAATGTGGTCTGCTCCGACAACCGTCTCCCATATTTCCCTTATCATACTATGGTAAGGAAATGCGGACGGAGGATAGCCGTGCTGGGCTTCAACAATGCCAACATAAAAGCCTGGCTGCCCGAGACACTTTGGAGTGGGCTCGATTTCGTGGACCTTATGGAGTGCGTGCAGCAGAGGGTGGACGAGGTGAGGGAGAAGGAGAATCCTGACCTCGTGATAGTCGTGGTACACAGCGGGACAGGACTTGGAGACGGTTCAATGCTGGAGAACCAGTCCCTCGACCTGCTCCATTCCCTCAAAGGTGTGGATATGCTGGTGGGGGCTCACGACCACCGTCCCTACACTGAGGAATACAATGGCTGCATCTATATCGACGGCGGGGCAAGGGCACAGGCCGTGGGACATACTGCAATCAATTTCAAGACCGGGGCGCGCAACTGCGAAATCGCAAGGCTGGACAAGGAACGCAGGGACGGGAAGATGGCTGAGGTCTTTGCCAGCGAAATCGGGAAAGTGAGGGAATTTACGAATGCAAGGGTGGGGACACTCGCTATGGACCTGCGTTCGGATGAGGCTCTGGGAGGAATGTGCGACTATATCAACCTGCTGCAAACCGTCCAACTCGCCCAGACCGGTGCCGACATCTCATTTGCGGCTCCGATAGGTTCGGGCAGACTTGCCAAAGCCGGCGAAATCGTGGTAAACGACCTTTTCAAGATTTATCCGTACGAAAACCAGCTGTTCGTGATGAGTCTCAGCGGAAAGGAAATAAAGGATTACCTGGAGTATTCCTATGGCGACTGGCTCGCCCCATCCTGCGACAGCCATCTTCTGGGAATCCAGGAGAAAGCCGACGAGAGGACCGGGAACAGCCGTTGGTCCCTGACAGGACGCAGCTACAATTTCGACTCTGCCGCCGGCATCATCTACACAGTGGACATCAACAGACCGAAAGGCAGCCGAGTCAGCATCAAGTCTATGGCAAACGGAGAAAAGTTCAATCCGGACAAACGCTATGACGTGGCTATGACCTCATACAGGGCCACCGGAGGCGGGAATCTGCTTACCCTGGGCGCAGGCATACCGGCAGAGGAACTGACCTCCAGGGTGGTTTCAAGACACATCGAAATCCGGGAACTCATCAAACAGTTCTTCTCGGCTCGTGCTGAAGTGACCCCGGAGTCCGTCTATGATGCAGGACGCCTCGGCTCCTGGAAATTCATTCCTGAAACCAAGGCGTCCTCACTCTTTGAAAAGGACCGGGAACTGCTGGCAAACTAAAGCAACTCTCTGATGCGTGCCCCGATGGCTTCAGCTGTCAAGCCACATTCGGCACGCTGGTTTTTCTGGGTATCCTGGGCGATGAACCTGTCCGGGATGCCTGTGGCGACCACCCTTACTCCCGGAGCGACCGCCCCGACATATTCTGCCACGGCCCCGTGGAGCCCTCCCTCGACGCAACCGTCCTCAACCGTGAGGATAGTCCTGTGGGTGGCACAGATCTCATCCAGCAGAGCATAATCGAAAGGCTTTATATACCTTATATTGTACAGGGAAACTTTTTTCCCGGTCTCAGACCCGACACGGAGCACTGCCTCCCGAGCCGCACTCAGCACCGGTCCAGCGACAACCACTGCCACATCCCTGCCATCTTCCAGGCGGACTCCCCTGCCGATTTCGCAAATTCCGTATTCCGAATCCTGCCACGGGGCATTCTCCCCCTTTCCGCGGGGATAGCGGATTATGAACGGACCACTCTCGATCCGGGATGCCGTGTACATCATATTCTTGAGTTCCACCTCATCCGACGGAACTCCTATCACCACATTCGGGATGCACCTGTAGGCAGCCATATCGTAGCATCCGTGGTGGGTGGCACCATCCTCCCCCACAAGTCCGGCCCTGTCAAAGCACAGGACCACAGGCAGATTCTGAAGAGCCACATCGTGGATGATCTGGTCGTATGCCCTCTGGGAAAAAGACGAATAGATGTTGCAGAACGGGCGCATCCCGGCGGCGGCAAGTCCCGCTGCGAAAGTCACGGCGTGTTCCTCGGCGATGCCCACGTCGAAGAACCTGTCCGGATATTTCCCGGCAAAGACATTCATCCCGCAGCCGGAAGCCATTGCAGGAGTGATTCCGACTATGGAGGCATCCCTGGCGGCAAGGTCGGTCAGCACCGCACCGAATACGTCCTGATAGCGGCTGACTCCGTCCGAAGTCGAAATCCTTGCCCCAGTCTCAGGGTCAAAGGTGCCTGGAGCGTGCCAGATGGTCTGCTGCCGTTCAGCCGGAGCATAGCCCTTGCCCTTGGTGGTGATCATATGCAGGACACGCGGTCCGGGGAGATTCTTGATTTTCTCCAACGTGGACACGACCTGCCCTATGTCGTTGCCGTCGATAGGACCGAAATAGCGGAAACCGAGGGCTTCGAA
>JBJEJT010000188.1:0-13152 GCA_051878255.1 Candidatus Cryptobacteroides sp.
TAAGCGGTATCCTGACCATCTATCAGGGTACGTTCCAGCTGGTTCTCACCGACAATGACAACCAGTTCATTCAGGATGTTTTGAACAGGTAGCAATCAGATGTGCTCCACCTCCGGAGAGAGCAGTATCCCGAAACGTTCCAGGACGGAATCAATGATAAGCCCCTCCAGTTCAATCACATCAGAAGGTTTTGCACAGCCGCTCCGGTTCACCAGAACCAGCGGCTGTTTTTCGTAAACCCCTGCCCCCTTGTGCGTGCGTCCTTTCCACCCGCATTGCTCGATGAGCCAGGCCGCCGGGATTTTAACCCTGTCCTCCCCCACAGGATAATGGGGCACGACGGCATCTGCCCCAGCCTCTTCCTGCCTCTTTTCAAGTATGTCCAGATAGACGGACCTATCCACCACCGGATTCTTGAAGAAACTCCCCGCACTCCCGATTTCGGACGGCTCCGGCAGTTTGTCCCTGCGGATTTGAGTTACCGCCTCCCTTATCAGTCCTGGGGCGGGCAGTTCGCAGCCCGCCGCCTTGCAGGCAGCCTCCACTGCTGCCCTCAAGTGACCGTAGTCCAGCCGGGGCTGTGCGGAACTGCTCAGCCTGAATGTCACCGCAGTCACGACATACCGTCCCTTGACCGGCTGATGCTTGAATATGGAGTCCCGATAGGCGTAGGCGCAATCCCGTACATCAAATTCCACAAACTCCCGCTTCTGTACGTCGTAGCAGCGGACCGAGGATATGATGTCCTTTACCTCCACTCCATACGCCCCGATGTTCTGTACTGCCGACGCCCCCACTTCTCCCGGTATATGCGAAAGATTCTCCAACCCCCAGAGCCCCCTCTCTGCAGCCCATCCGCACAGGTCGTCGAAGACTATGCCCGAGGATGCCGTCACCCTGACAGTCCCGTCTGCCCCGTCTGCCGTCTCTATGGATTTTATTCCCGAATGTAGGATTGTCCCGTGGAAGTCCCCCGTGAACAGAATGTTGCTGCCGGACCCGATATGGAAGACAGGCTTTGGCAGGGCATCGAAATCAATGTCCGCCAGAGCCTTTTCAGAGTCATATTCCACAAAGCAGTCCGCCTTGACCTTCATCCCGAAGGTATTGGGAATCTCCACGCCTGTTTTCACCATAAGCCTAACCTATCTGTGCCCCGTCGGCAAGTTGTTCCGCCGGAGTTACGAACCGCATCTTTCCGTCGCCTTGCCGTGCCATAAGAATCATACCTTTCGATTCTATTCCGCGGATTTTGCGTGGGGCAAGGTTGGCAAGTATGCATATCTGTTTGCCCACCATTTCCTCCGGAGTGTAGTATTCCGCGATGCCGGACACGATGGTCCTGGTGTCGATGCCCGTGTCGATGGTCAGTTTGAGCAGTTTGTCGGTCTTCGGCACCCTCTCAGCCTCAAGCACGGTTGCCGTGCGTATGTCCATCTTTTCAAAATCCTCGAATGAACATTCATCTTTCTGAGGCTCAACCCTTGAGGCTGCCTCCTGTGCCGCCGCAGCTGCCTCTGCCTCTTCGCGTGCCTTGCGTATTGCTTCAAGACGCTCAATCTGAGGGGCAATCATCTCGTCTTCAATTTTCTCGAAGAGCAGCCGTGCCTGACCCACTTCGTGTCCTGCGGGCAGGATGCGGGCAGAGAACAGGTCGCTCCAGGATAGTGTCAGTCCGGAGAAAGTCTGGGGAGCATCAGCGGAACCCACAGTGTGCAGTGCGGCACATTCGCCTGCCTTGAAGATGTTTACCCCGCAGGTGCCCTCTTCTCCAGCCCTATGGTCGGTCCCGGCAATCAGTCCCACGTTCAGCATCCCGCGAAGTTTCTCCGCAGAGAAAGGCAGGAACGGTTCGAACACGATTCCGAGGGCGGCGCAAATCTGGAGGGAAACATTCAGGATGGAAGCGGTCCTGTCCATATCGGTCTTTGCCACTTTCCAAGGCTCGGTGTCTGTGAGATATTTGTTCCCGAGACGGGCGAGGTTCATCGCAGCCTTTAGAGCCTCCCTGAACTTGTAGGAAGAGATGTTCTCCTCCACTTCGGAGACAATCTGAGGAATCTGTGCGAGCGTTTCCGCATCGATTGGCTCCGGTTTCAGGTCTGCCGGGACCTTGCCGCTGAAGTATTTGTGCGTCAGAACTATGGCTCTGTTCACGAAGTTTCCGAAAATCGCCACGAGTTCGCTGTTGTTCCTGGTCTGGAAATCTTTCCAGGAGAAATCGTTGTCCTTGGTCTCAGGCGCATTGGCACAGAGCACATAGCGGAGCACGTCCTCCTTGCCTGGCAATTCCTGCAGATATTCGTTCAGCCAGACCGCCCAGCCACGTGAAGTGGAAATCTTGTCCCCCTCGAGGTTGAGGAACTCGTTTGCAGGCACGTTGTCCGGCAGGATGTAGCCGCCGTGTGCCTTGAGCATCGAAGGGAAGACTATGCAGTGGAAGACGATGTTGTCCTTTCCGATGAAATGCACGAGGCGTGTGTCCTCCGATTTCCACCATTTCTCCCAAGTCTGGGGGAGAAGTTCCTTTGTGTTCGACACATAGCCGATAGGTGCGTCAAACCAGACATAGAGCACCTTGCCCTCCGCACCCTCCACAGGCACCGGAACTCCCCAGTCGAGGTCACGGCTCACAGCCCTCGGCTGAAGCCCTCCGTCAATCCAACTCTTGCACTGTCCGTAAACATTGGTCTTCCATTCCTTGTGCCCGTCCAATATCCATTCTCCCAGCCATTTCTCATATTCGTCCAAAGGCAGATACCAGTGTTTAGTAGCCTTTTTCACAAGCGGAGACCCGCTGAGCGAGGATTTGGGATTTATGAGTTCATCCGGGCTGAGGGTGGCACCGCATTTTTCGCACTGGTCGCCATACGCTCCCTCTGAACCGCAACGAGGGCAGGTGCCTGTGATGTAACGGTCTGCAAGGAAAGTCTTTGCCTGGTCGTCGTAATACTGTTCGCTTTCCCTGACTATGAATTTGCCCTCATCATAGAGTTTGCGGAAAAAGTCGGATGCCATCTGTGCGTGGACTTCGGAGGAAGTTCTGGAGTAGATGTCGAAATTGATTCCGAGGCCGGCAAAAGAGGACTTGATGAGTGAGTGGTAGCGGTCCACAATGTCCTGCGGGGTCACTCCCTCTTTCTTTGCCTTTATGGTGATTGGAACTCCGTGTTCATCCGAGCCACAGACAAAAAGCACGTCCTCGCCTCTCATCCTCAGGTATCTCACATAGATGTCTGCCGGGACATAGACTCCGGCAAGATGACCGATGTGGACAGGACCGTTTGCGTAGGGGAGTGCGCAGGTCACAAGGTTTCTTTTGTATTCTTTCTTTTCCATATATTGTTGATTTTCAATAATCGTTTAGGTTGTTTATGTTCAAATCTGCTGAATCAGCCTGGAAATGGCAGCTTTCATCTTGCTTCCCTCGGCGATTTTCTGCATCAGTTCCATCTGTGCATCTGCATCCGGGGCTTTCTCCATCAACTCTCTCTGCAGCGACTTCAGCCCGATTTCCAGATTCATCAACTGGAGTTTGAGCAGTGATTTCGGGACATACGTCACCAACATCGTGGAGGCAGCCGTGAGGGAATTTTCCAAGTTTTTCACCGTCAGGTTGTATTTGTCCACGAGCAGGTCCCGCGAAACAGACGCAATCAGAGGGTCGGGATTGTCGCAGAGGCGGGAGAGTATGCTGCCCTGCGGAAGTCCGGAATCGAAAAGCCGGGTGTATTCATCCAAGAGGCGTGCATAACGGGAATTTCTGAAAGTCAATGAGTTACCATCGAGGGTGTCAAGAATGAACTCGGCAACGGTCGGTGGTTCTCCATCCACAAAGAAGCGAGAGTCTTTCTCAAAGACAAGTTTGTGCTCCCCGTATTCCAGCAGAAACCTCAGCAGTTCCCTTTCTGCCGATGCCGTCAGGACTTCTTCTTCCGAGACGGATTTGTTCACGGAGGGAGCCGGCTTCTCAGGGGGAACCGTCCCGGAGGTGGCTGGCTCCACGTCCGTGCCGGCAACCGTCCCGGCATTGACCTGCCCCGCACTTTCCTGTTTCTGCCTATCAGCCTCGCGGTCCCTCTGTTTCTTCTCCGCCTCGAGCATAGCCTCCCTGCTCTTCCGCACCCTGTCGTAAAGTATCTTTTCCTCTATGCCGAACTTGAGGGCGCAGGTCTGGATGTACATCGCCCGGATTATCTGGTCCGGAATCAGCGCTATCGTATCAGCCACCTCGTTCACGAGAGACGCCCTCTTGAGAGGGTCGCCCCCTGCCTCTCCAAGCAGCCTGTCCGTCATAAAGCCTATGAAATCCTGTTCGCGGGAGGAAATATAGTCCCTGACCTGTTCGAGAGTGTGCGAGCAGGCGAATGAGTCCGGGTCCTCCCCGTCAGGCAGCAGCACCACTCTCACGTTCAGCCCTCCCTTGAGCACCAGTCCTATACCCCTTATCGCCGCGTGGATTCCCGCGCTGTCCCCGTCATAGATGATGGTCACATCGTCCGCGAACCTCTTTATCAGAGCCACCTGCCCCGTAGTGAGGGAGGTCCCGCTGGAAGCCACCACGTTCAAAATGCCCAACTGGTGCATAGAAAGCACGTCCAGATAGCCCTCGACCAATATGCACTTGCGCTGGCGGGCGATTTCGTTCTTGGCGAAATAGATGCCGTAGAGGGATTTGTTCTTGACGTAAATCTCCGTTTCGGGGGAGTTTACATATTTGGCAACGCTTTTGTCGGTCTTGAGCGTGCGTCCGCCGAAAGCTATTACCTGCCCCGTTACCGAATGAATCGGGAATATGACCCTGTCGAAGAAACGGTCCACAAGCGTGCCGTCGTCCCTTTTGATGCAGAGCCCGGTTTCCACGAGATAGTCGCTTTTGTAGCCTGCCGCGAGCGCCTCCTTTGCGAGACGGTCACGGGACTGCGGAGCCCAGCCAAGTCCGTATTTCTCTATCGTGGATTCCTCCAGCCTGCGTTTGCCGTTGAAGTATTCGTAGGCTATCGCCATTCCCTCCGGTTCACGCAGCGCCCTCCGGAAAAAATCTCCCGCAAATGCAGACACCACCATCAGCGACTCCCTGTGCTGCATCTTGGCGATGTCTTCGGGGGTCTCCTCCTTTTCGTTCACTTCGATATGATATTTCTTTGCCAGGTAGCGTATCGCCTCCGGGAAAGTCATACTTTCGTGCTCCATCACGAATTCCACTGCCGTGCCTGCCTTGCCGCAGCCGAAACATTTGAATATGCCCTTGGCAGGGGAGACTGAAAATGACGGGGTTTTTTCATTGTGGAAAGGGCAGCACGCAATCCAGTTGGCACCCCGCCGCTTCAAATCGACGAAGTCGCCCACCACATCCACTATCTGTGCCGCATCCAGCACCTTTTCGACCGTTTCCCTGGGTATCATCCTAATTCGCTACTTCACTGAGGAACTTGAGCCTGACCAGGCGGATTTCCTCCTCTTCATATTCGTTTCCAAGTTCTTCGAGGGCATCTTCCAGGGAATCGGACTGGGCTTCCTCCCTGAAATAGGTGTAGAGTTCCTCCACCACTTCGTCGTCCAGGGTCTGGCGTATGTAGTAGTCTATGCTGAGTTTGAATCCGGACTGCACAATGCCCTCGATTTCCGTCAGCAGTTCGTCCATTTCCATTCCGAGAGCCGAGGCTATGTCGTCCAGACCGAGTTTTCGGTCTATGTTCTGGATGATGAAGATCCTGTTGTCGGACTTGTGGACTACGGATTTCATCACCGACAGGTCATAGGGACGCTCCACTTCGTTTTCCTCCACATAGGCTGAAATGAGTTCCAGGAATGCCTTGCCGAACTTTCTCGCCTTGCCTTCCCCCACGCCCTGGCACCGCTGCAGTTCCTCGGCAGTGAGGGGGTAGAGTATGGACATATCCTCGAGGGCGGCATCGCTGAAAATCACCCAAGGCTGGAGCCTCATCTTGTGAGCCACATCCTTGCGCAGATCCTTGAGCATCTTCAGCAGCATTTCGTCGCCTCCGCCTCCGCCCACCTTGGACAGCGGGATGGCACCATCGTCGTCGTCATCCTCCCCGGCGGCGAAGACCCTGTCTTCCGTCATCATTATCGGAACCGGGTGTCCGAGATATTCCCTGCCATTTTCCGTCGCCGAGATGAGCCCGTATGAATCGATGTCCTTTTCGAGCAGATGGAGCACTATCCCCTGATGTATGGCTGAGCACCAGAACTTTGGCGTCTTGTCCTTTCCGGCACCGAAGAATTCGATTTTGTCGTGTTTGTAGGACTTTATGAGCGAATTGCTCTCGCCTGCGAGGATGTTGGCGAGATGCTCGGTCTTGAACCTTTCCGGCAGGGAGATTACAAGCCTGAGTATCAGGCACATCAGTTCCGAACCCTCAAAATGCTTCTTCGGGTTGGTGCAGTTGTCGCAGTTGCCGCAGTTTTCCTCGGGAAAGTCCTCCCCGAAATAGCTGAGCAGGAGTTTCCGGCGGCACTGGTTGGATTCGGCATACGCCACCGTCTCGTTGAGAAGCTGCCTGCCGATTTCCTGTTCGGACACCGGCTTGCCCTGCATGAATTTTTCGAGTTTCTGGATGTCCTTGTAACTGTAATAGGTGATGCACTGACCTTCCTTGCCGTCCCTGCCTGCCCGTCCGGTCTCCTGATAATAGCCCTCGAGGCTCTTCGGGATGTCGTAATGGATGACGAAACGCACGTCAGGCTTGTCGATGCCCATACCGAAAGCTATGGTCGCGACTATCACGTCCACTTCTTCCATCAGGAAGGCATCCTGGTTCTCCGCCCTGGTCTTTGCGTCCAGCCCTGCGTGGTAGGGTCTGGCCTTGATGCCGTTCACTTCGAGCAGTTGTGCCATCTCCTCCACTTTCTTGCGGCTCAGGCAATAGATGATGCCGGATTTCCCGGGATTCTGGCGTATGTATCTTATGATGTCCCGCTTCGGGTCGCTCTTGTCCCTTATCTCGTAATACAGGTTCGGGCGGTTGAACGATGACTTGAAAACTCTCGCGTCCTGGATGCCGAGGTTCTTGAGTATGTCGCTCTGGACCTTGGGCGTGGCAGTCGCCGTCAGGGCTATGATGGGCGCCCTGCCTATTTCGTCTATGATGGACCTGATTTTTCTGTATTCGGGGCGGAAGTCGTGTCCCCATTCGGAGATGCAGTGGGCTTCGTCTATGGCGTAGAACGAGACTTTGATTTCCCGTAGCAGTTCCACATTGTCCGCTTTAGTCAGGGATTCCGGCGCCACATAGAGCAGTTTCGTCACCCCGGACACGAGGTCGTTCCTCACTTCTGCAATCTGCGTCCGGCTCAGGGATGAGTTCAGGAAATGGGCTATGCCCTCGTTGCCGGACACGAAGCCCCGGATGACGTCCACCTGGTTCTTCATCAGTGCGATTAGCGGGGATATGACTATGGCAGTGCCCTCCATCAGCAGTGCCGGGAGCTGATAGCACATACTTTTCCCGCCTCCGGTGGGCATAAGGACAAAAGCGTCATTGCCGTTTACCAGATGACGTATTATCTCTTCCTGACCACTCTTGAAGGAACTGTACCCGAAGAATTGTCTGAGTTTGTCGAGCAGAATTTCAGAAGTCAACATAGGTTTGAGCGCATTTGTTCAGCAAGTTAGTGATTATTTTTGCCATCACAAAAATTTTTGATGTTTTTATTTGTATATTTGCAGCCGCGCTTGGCATCGGCGGCCACAGGCAGAACCGCCGGATTGTCCGCTTGATTTTTTGTAAACACATAAATTATTGAAATATGAAGACTTTAAGAATTTTTGCCGCAATTCTCGTGACGGCGCTTGCAATGTCCTGCAAATCAAACAACGGGATTAAAGTTGATGTTGAACTCCCTTCTTCAGCGGATGTGGACTCAGTAAGCTACCTCATCGGTGTGAATTTCGGTTCTTTCCTCAAGGGCAACAACTTCTGCGGCGAGCTTTCAGAGCTCAATATGTCCCAGATCAAGAAAGGTATGGAAGACTTCCTCAAGGCAGAGGGCAATATGTATTCCCCTGAGTTCGGCGAGCAGTTCAAGATCAACCCTGAGGAAATGGGTCGTATCCTGAACGGCTACCTCGGCAAGAAGAACGAGTACAAGGCTGCCTACAACAAGGCTGCCGGAGAGAAGTTCCTTGCTGACAATCTGGCAAAGGGAGAGGCTGATACCACTGCTACCGGTCTCCAGTATGTCATCCACGAGTCAGGAGAGGGTGCGAGGATCCAGTCATCCGACACTGTATGGGTTTACTACTCAGGCAAGACCATCGACGGGAAGGAGTTCGACGGCAATATGGGTGCCGAAGAGCCGACCCGTTTCGTTGCAAACCGTGTGATCAAGGGCTGGACCGAGGGTCTCGGACTTCTCGGAGAGGGCGGAAAGGCTACTTTCTACATCCCGTCTGACCTTGCATACGGCGAGAGAGGCAACCGTGGAATCGAGCCTAATTCAGTGCTTATCTTTGACGTTGAAGTCGTGAGAGTGGGCAGGGTTGCAGAGGCTGCTGACGAGAAATAATCTTTTAGGAGAATACCGTTATGGCACTCGAACTTGAAGGCAAAATAATTTCCAAACTCCCTGTCCAGACCGGGACTTCCGCAAGGGGCGCCTGGTCGAAGCAGGAGTTCATCCTCGAATATCAGGAGGGCAACTATCCGAATCAGGTTTGTATGAACGTCTGGGGAGACGACAAGGTGAAGGACCTCGAGAGGTTCAACGCCGGAGATTCCGTCAAGGTTTCTTTCAACCTCTCCAGCCGGGAGTTCAAGGACCGCTGGTACACGGACGTGCGTGCCTGGAGAATAGAGCCACTTGCTGCCCAGGCAGCACAGGCACCTGCTTACGGGGCACCGGGTTTTGCCACCCCTACCGGAGCCGGTATGGCTCAGCCTGCGGCTGTCCCGTCCCCTTCACCTACCGATTTCGATGCGGCTGGGGCGGATGCCGACGACCTTCCGTTCTGATATTGGATCCTGACATTGAAAAAGCGCACGGAACCGAAGTCCCGTGCGCTTTTTTTCCTATGCCCAGTCAGGCAACTACAGCCCGCTTGAAATATGCCATAGGCGTCATCCCCTTGACCTTCCTGAAATAGCGGTTGAAAGAGGACACGGAGTTGAAGCCTGCCTGCCGTGACACCTCCACCATATTTATCCTGTCGCTCTCCACCATGGATTCCAATATCCTGCAGGCCTCCTGGATCCTGTAACTGTTGATGTAGTCATAGAAAGTCATTCCGAGAGTATGGTTCAGGTAGATGGACACGTATTTCGTATTGGTCCCGATTTCCATAGCCACCGTCTTGACCGAAAGGAGAGGGTTCAGATATAGTTTCTTAGTTTCCATAGCCGACACAAGCTTGTGCGCCACCATCTCAGCGATATAGGAGATGTTGTCTGGCGTCTCCCCCTCTTCCGGAATCTCATCCCCGTCATCATCCTTGTCCTGCGTTTGTTCGGACTGGCAGGTCTCGATGCGGAGTTCCGTGATGATTCTGTGCCGTTTGGCAGATACAATGATGTAAATCCACAACAGCATACACAATATGCAGTAAGCCACTTCGTTGAGCCACTGGAAATGCTGGAATGCCACAGGATATGCCAGCACAAGGAGGATATAGGAACAGCAGCTCCCGACTGCCCACCTTACGCTGATGTGTTCGTCATAGGAGTAGTTGTCGCAAAGGTTCTTGCGCTGTCTTACCGCACGGATGATGACATAGGACACAATCAGCAGGGCCATCACAGACCCTGCGACATAGCCGGTCATAGCGATTCTCACATCCCTGAAAATGGAATACAGCGGGATGAACGCAAAGAGGATGACGTGGAAAATCCAGGCTTTCCAGGACCTGGTGCAACCCGGACTGACAGCCTCGGTGAAGAAGTTGCAGACCGTCAGCATAACCAGCATATCCGTCAGTCCTACAAGGTGTGCCACAAGACAGTCGTCCTGCAGGGAACTCCAGAGGAACACCGAGTCCTTCAAGAATCCCAAGGCAAGGCAGACCATCGATAGGAACAGGAATCCCATCATCCGGCTCTTCTTCCTGTAACTGTATAGGTGTACGCTCCAGACGAGGAAATACATTATCGTCATTCCCCTGACCTGATGTGCAAGCGCCTCTGAAAATTCCATAGACATTTTTTCAAAACCTGCGCAAGTTAAGGAAAAATTTTGAAATGCCTCTCCGTGCCCCCCCCTCGCCGGATTCCCCCTGAAAGCACCGCAGTCTGTCCGACTGGACCGATGTCCTTTTTCTCCGGTACAAAAAATTGTGCAGTTCGTCCGGATAACCGTTCAGTTCGTCATATCCCTATTGTGTATAAGTATGTTATTGCCCATCTTCGTCGTTCCGAATCAAATTTCACTAACCACTATGGCTATCAAAAGAAATTTCATATCAAGGCTTTTTGGTGCCTTCATCATCTCATCTATCTTTCTCTCATCGGGCGTTGCCGTGACTTCCTGTCAGAAAGATCCAATCGAAAATCCGGAAGACGGCGGAGACAATTCTGACGACAAGCCCGGGGACAAGCCGGGGGATTCGCCGGTCGTGGAGAATCCGGACGGCATAGAGGACCCGGAGGTGATTCCGGACGGATTCTCATATCTGCCTCAGGAACTGAATGCCGACAAGTCTTGCGTCTTCTACTACAAGGCTGCCGGGAAAGACGAGCTTGTCGGCTATGCCTCGGATGTGTATGTCTATACGGGTGCGGTCTATGACGGTGACGAATGGGAGTTTGTCCCGGACAAATGGGGTGTCAATACCGACAGGTGCAAGGCAGTCAAACTCGCAGGCAACACCTGGAAGTTCATCGTTTCTCCGAGTATCAGGGAATGGTACGGCAGCGGAGAACAGGGACTTGTACAGCTCGGGGTCATTTTCAGGAGTTCGGACGGGAATAAGCAGACCAAGCCGGACTTCATCGTGGATGTGACGGATGACAAATATGTTTACGACACTTTTGTCCCGGACCCGGTTGTGGATGAGCCTGTCCCGTCAGGGGCGAAGTTGGGCATCAACTACAATGATGACAACAGTGTCACCCTCGTTTTCTATGACAAGGACAATGACGGGAAACACAGTGAGTATTGCCACGTGGTGGGCGATTTCAGCCTGGACGAGAACGGGAGATGGACACGCAAGAATGAATATGCGATGAAGCGTGACGAGGATGCAGGATGCTGGTGGATAACTCTCGGCAGCGGGAACATTGACGGTTTCGACCCCGACAGGGAATACCGTTTCGAATACTTCCTTGCCTCCGGCAACTCGGTCACCAAGGTGGGAGACCCGTTCACTGAAATAGTCTATGACCAGTGGAATGACCAGTATCTCAGCGGATATGAGGATTTTCCAAAGGGTGCCAAGGGACTTGTCTCTGCATTCCAGGTCAATAAACCTCAGTACGTCTGGAAGAACGACGGTTTCAGGATTGAGGACAAGAACGACCTCGTGATTTATGAGCTTCTTTTCCGCGACTTCTCCAAGACCGGGGACATCAAGGGCGCGATGGCGCAGATGGACTATCTGGAGAATCTCGGAATCACTGCAATCGAGCTTATGCCGGTTCAGGAGTTCGACGGAAATGTCAGCTGGGGCTACAACCCGAACCACTATTTTGCCCTCGACAAAGCCTACGGTACAAGAGAGGAATACAAACAGTTCATTGATGAGTGCCACAAGAGGGGAATGGCTGTGATAATCGATGTGGTTTACAATCACGCCACCGGCTCCCACCCTTGGGCAAAACTCTACTGGAACGGTGAGGATAACTGCACTGCGGATTACAATCCGTGGTTCAATGTCACTGCCACCCACCCGTACAGCGTTTATCACGACTGGAATCACGAGAATACAATGGTGCGTGACCACGTGAAGGAAAGCCTTGAGTATCTTCTCACCGAATACCACGTGGACGGATTCCGTTTCGACCTCTCCAAGGGTCTCACCCAGAAGAATACGGGCAGCAATGTCGGTGCCTGGAGCAGCTATGATGCGTCCCGCGTTGCCATTATCCGCGACTACTACGACCACATCCAGAGTGTGAATCCGAACGCCATAATGATTCTCGAGCACCTGGGAGACAGCAAGGAAGAGGCAGAACTCTCAGGCTTCGATGCATATCCTTGGCGCAAGATGACCGATCCGTACAAGAACGTCGTCCACGGGAACAAGTCGGGCAGCAACTTGAGCGGGGCTTATGCAAACGGATTCGTGGCCTATATGGAGAGCCACGACGAGCAGCGCATCTGCTACGGGGCGACCGGTTCGGTTTCCGCAACTGACTGGGGCATCTGCGGCACGCTCACCGGCTGGGGCGAATCTACGAGTCCGGATTATAAAGAGGATATAAAATTGACTCAGGACGGGGTGTTCTATGTGTCGAAGTCCATTGATTTCGCCGCAAATGACAGGTTCAAGATCCGGGAGGCAAACGATTGGGACAAGGGGAATGTCGGAGCTGACGGGGTCAATACCACTCTCACAGTCGGTGAAGGCTTCAAGTTGAAAGTTGGAAAGGATTCCAAGGATCTTGTGGTGGCGCAGGCTGGTAAATATGACATCTATTTCTCTCCATCAGCCCTCACGGTTTGGCTTATGGATGCCGGTGCCGCGGCTCCCGATGCTCCGGAGGAAGCAGGTGACGATTCTGCCCTTGCCGTGACGATGCGCAGGGCTGGATGTGCGGCAGCATTCTTCCTCACGGTTCCGGGACCGAAGATGATATGGCAGTTCGGCGAACTCGGCTACGACATTTCAGGCGGCAACGGCGACACCGACAGCAAGCCTGTGAAGACCGACGAGTTCCTCGCCAACAAATACCGCAAAGGTCTCTACGACACCTACAGCGGACTGCTCAAGTTCCGCAAGGAAAACCCTCGCTTCTTCGACAGGGATGCCGTAATAGAGTGGTATGTTTCGGAGGAACAGTGGGACTACGGACGCTTCCTTTATGGAAGTGTGGACGGCAAGTACTTCGCAGTAATCGGAAACTTCTCCAACGAAACCAAGGACATCACTGCCTGGCTGCCTGTTTCCGGACAGTGGAAAGATTATTCCGCATTCGGCGATGGCACCTACACCGTGGCTACGGACTCCGATAATCACAATTCACTTTCGTTCAACCT